>CAIMZS010000454.1 GCA_903846015.1 uncultured Anaerolineae bacterium
ACTTCATGGATATCAAGATTCTATCCTGGTGAGATAGAAAGGCGCTCAAAGCTATGCCCACATATATTGTTCTGTTAGGTCCTCCTGGGGCTGGAAAGGGTACTCAGGCGGAGATACTGGCAGCGAATTTTCAACTGCCGCACATCTCTTCCGGCGATATCTTTCGAGAGAATATCAAGAAAGATACCGAATTGGGCAAGTTGGCACAAACGTATATGAGCAAAGGTGAGCTTGTTCCCGATGATGTCACCATAGCAATGATCCGGGAACGGTTTTCTCGACCTGACTGTGTTCGGGGTGCTATTTTGGATGGTTTTCCCCGAAACCCGGCTCAGGCAGATGATGTAGAAGGTATGTTGAAGGGTTTTGGCGGACAGGTGAACCTGGTTCCCTTAATTACCGCGCCATCGGATGTGTTGATTCTACGCCTGGCTGGTCGATGGACTTGCCGCGCAAATGGTCATATCTTCCATGAGCGGTTTAATCCATCAAAACAAAGCCGTGTATGTGATTTCGATGGGTCACCGCTGTTTCAGCGTGATGATGACAAGGCCGATACGGTCAAGCATCGCATCGAGGTGTATCAGAATCAGACTGCGCCGCTGATCGATTATTATAATAAGCGCGGTATTCTGGTAGAGATTAACGGGTCTGCGCCGATCGAAGAAGTGGCTGCCCATTTAATGTCTGCCCTCAACAAATAGGATGTAGTGGTTTTTATGGACTGGGCTCGTCAGATCAATATTAAAAATCCAGCCGAAATTGCGATTATGCGTGAAGCTGGACGCATCAACGCCACTGTTCTGGCGACAGTCCGTGAACATTTAAAGCCCGGTGTTTCAACTGCCGAACTCGACGCGGCTGCCGAGGATGTGCTGAAGAAATACGGTGCAGTTTCACCCTTCAAGGGTTACGGGTACCCGCCTTTTCCGAATTCCATTACTGTCAGCATCAATGAAGAATTGGTGCACGGAATTCCATCGGCGACCCGCAAGCTCAAAGAAGGCGATATCGTTTCGATCGACTGCGGAACTTTTTTTGAGGGCTATGTGGCAGATTCGGCGTTTTCTGCCGGGGTGGGAGAGATATCTCCCAAAGCCAGCAAGCTGCTCGATGTGACTGAGCAAGCCCTCTATGCCGGGATCGCCAAAATGCGCTCCGGCAATCGCACCGGTGATGTCTCTGAAGCGATACAAAAGTACGTTGAAGGAAATGGGTTCCATGTTACACGTGAATACACCGGACATGGTGTAGGTCGGCAGATGCACGAAGGACCACAGGTTCCAAATTATGGGACCGCAGGTACAGGTATGCTTTTGCGTCCTGGTGTTGTGATAGCGTTGGAACCTATGGTGTTGATCGGAACGCATAAGACGAAAGTTTCCAAAGATAAGTGGACTGTCGTGTCTGCGGATGGGTCTCTTACAGCTCATTTTGAACATAGTATTGCTGTAACCGAGGGAGATCCCCTCATATTGACCATCTTGTAAACAGGGCAAAGTCACCAATTTCTGGACGGAAACGACCGAAACGAGTATAATAAAAACTTCCGCTGTCTGGACACAACTGTGTGTCTACTGAAGGAGAAAGGCACTTATGAAAGTATCACCATCTATCCGCAAACGCTGTGCTAAGTGCAAAGTTGTCAAGCGCGGCGGCAGACTCTTCGTGATCTGCGAAAACCCAAAGCACAAGCAGAGACAAGGGTAAAACGACTATGGCGCGTATTGAAGGTATTGACCTCCCTCGTAACAAACGTGTTGAGATTGGGTTGACCTACCTATTTGGTATTGGTTTGACCCGCTCACGCGAAATCCTCGCAGAAACCAGGGTAAACCCGGATATCCGTATCAAGGATCTTTCGGAAGCCGAGGTGGCTGCATTGCGCGAATACATCAGCAAGCACTTCACTGTCGAAGGCGATTTACGGCGTGAAGAGCAGTTGAATATTAAGCGATTAATTGAAATTGGCTGCTATCGTGGCATGCGCCATCGCCGCAATTTGCCGGTACACGGTCAGCGCACCCGCACCAATTCCCGCACTCGCAAGGGCCCAAAGAAGACAGTGGCCGGGCGCGGTCGTCGTCGTGGTGGCAAGAAGTAATTGTTGGCAGGAGATAGATAATATATGGCACAGAATGTACGCCAGGCGCGTCGGGCTACCGGCGCCAAAAAAGCCAAGCGCACGTTATCTTCGGGGCAGGTTCATGTTTTTGCCTCGTTCAATAACACCATCGTAACCGTTACGGATACTTCCGGCAATACCATTGCCTGGGGCAGCGCCGGGTCTGCGGGTTTCAAGGGTTCTCGCAAGAGCACGCCTTTTGCCGCCCGTCTGGCCGCTGAACAGGCTATCAAAGCCGCCCAGCAAATGGGATTACAGGAAGCGGATCTGATCGTAAAGGGCCCTGGCCCTGGTCGCGAGTCTGCCATCCGTGCAGTCCAGTCGATGGGTATCAAGGTCCGTTCCATTTCGGATAAGACCCCGGTGGCGCATAATGGCTGCCGTCCCCCGAAGAAACGCCGCGTGTAATTGTTTGGAGAGGTAAGATAAATGGCGAAATATCTTGGTCCGGTTTGCAAATTATGCCGGCGTGAAGGTGAAAAACTATTCCTGAAGGGTGAGCGTTGCTTTACCCCGAAGTGCGCTTTTGAGAAGCGCAGCTTTGCTCCAGGAATGCATGGTAAGTCCGGCAGCCGCTCTCGCAGCGCCACTGGTCGCGAATCTGACTTCGCGCGCCAGCTGCGCGCTAAGCAGAAGGCTCGCCGCGTTTACGGGACGATGGAACGACAGTTCCGTCGTTATTATGAGACTGCTCAGCAGGGCCGTGGCCTGACGGGTCTAAACCTGTTGCACATTCTCGAATCCCGTCTCGATAACATCGTTTTCCGTATGGGTTTTTCAACCAGTCGCGCTCAGGCGCGTGAGTTGGTAGCCCACGGTCATTTCACGGTGAACGGCGTCCGCTCTAATGTGCCGTCCATGCGCATTCATGCCGGTGATGTAATTCAAGTGCGTGAAGGCTCTCGCGATACAACTTATTTTAAGGAACTTCTTGACCTGGCTGAGAAGCGGAATTTTCCCGCCTGGATTAGCCGTGACCTGAAGAACCTGACTGGAGCTGTACAGCGACTGCCGGAGCGCGCAGAAATCGACGGTAATTTGAACGAGCAGCTCATCGTCGAGTTTTACTCGAGGCGATAGCGCATTTGGAACAGTCCTTTGGCGCGTCCTTTTGACATGTCTATTGGACAGTTTTGCCGCCGTTTTGACAAGGGAGAGGTGAACCGTGACCGGCTTAACTAACATGGTCATGCCGAAGATCGAGCGTGAAGCAGAAGCTCGAAATTACGGAAAATTTGTAATCAGCCCGCTGGAGCGCGGTTATGGCGTTACTGTTGGTAACGCTCTGCGGCGCGTCCTGCTCTCCTCACTTGAGGGAGCGGCTGTATCTTCAGTTCGCATTACGGATGTGCTGCATGAATTCAGTGACATACCCGGCGTGCGTGAAGATGTTATTCAGGTGACGCTGCAGATTAAGCAGCTGCGCCTGAAACTCAATGGCGTTGATTCCACGCGCATGCATCTCGAAGTGCGCGGCGAAGGTATGGTAACCGCAGCGGATATCATTACCCCGCCAGATGTAGAGATTATCAATCCGGATCTTTACATGTTTACTGTGGATAACGCCAAGACACGTATCGATATGGAATTTACGGTTGAACGAGGCCGTGGTTACTCTCCGGCGAATGAACGCTCTGGGCATCTTCCTATTGGCGAACTGCCGGTGGATGCAATCTTCAGCCCAGTAAAGCGTGTCAACTGGGAAGTAAATAACGCTCGCGTGGGCCAGAGTACTAATTACGATAAGCTGACGCTAGAAATTTGGACCGATGGCACTATTTCGCCTGAAAGGGCACTGAGTACTGCGGCCAAGACGATGATCGAGCATCTGCGCTACATTGCGGGTGTGAGCGAAGAAACCCTTTCTGTCACCATGGAGAAGGAAGTTTCTGGCTCGCGTCTTAGCAGCGAAGTTGCAGAGACCCCGGTCGAAGCGCTGGATCTCTCAGTACGTGTATTCAATTCACTCAAGCGCACAGGCATCACTACTGTTGGTGATGTACTCGATCTGCTCGAAAAGGGCGATCAGGCTGTAATGTCCATCCGCAATTTTGGCGAGAAGAGTCTCGACGAATTACGCCAGAAAATGCGCGAAAAGGGCTTCTTGAAAGACCAACCGGTTAATGCGGAGTAAGACAAAATGCGACATCAGGTAGCAGGTTATAAACTTGGGCGTTCCAAGGGCGCACGCATCGCTCTGAGGCGCACACTCATTAAACAATTCTTTACCCACGAACGCATTACTACCACGCGGACCAAGGCTGAAGCTATTCGTGGTGATGCAGAACGTATGATTACCGTTGCCCGCCATTCGGCGGAAGCTAGTGCAGCTGCCAAGGTGAATGCGCGCCGTCTTGTTGCTGCCCGCCTGGGTGGTGGTGATGATGTTGTTAAAAAGCTCTTTGACGAAATCGCACCGCGTTTCGCTACCCGCCCTGGCGGTTATACTCGCATGATCAAGCTTGGACCACGCTTTGGTGATGCAGCTCCGATGGTAATTCTCGAGCTGGTGGAAGAATAGATCAGCTCGTCTGATCATTTCGTACCCCCAGGTAGACCTTACCGGGACGATTAAGTTAATAGTGGCACGTTACCAGATTATTCTCGCCTACGATGGCAGCGGTTTTTTCGGAAGCCAGCGGCAGGCGACCGCCCCAACGGTGCAAAGCAAGCTTGAAAAGGCGTTGTACCGCTTGGGCTGGCAGGGAAGCTCTGTTCTTCTGGCAGGTCGCACCGATAGTGGTGTGCATGCCAGCGGACAAGTGGCAGCCTTTGATATGCAGTGGAATCATGCCCCTGATGACCTGCTGAAGGCTCTAAACAGCAACCTGCCAGCCGAGATGTCCGTTAGTGCAGTAAAACCTGTCCGTGACGATTTTCACCCGCGTTTTGACGCTGTTTCACGGCGTTATCGTTACCGGATTTACTGCCAACCAGTACGCGATCCCTTGCGGGAACGCTACGCTTGGAGGCAGTGGCCGCTCTTAAATGGCGGTGCACTACAGGATGCTGCCAAGTTTCTTATCGGCAAGCACGATTTCGCTGCTTTCGGTACCCCGCCCCGGCCCGGAAACAGCACGGTTCGTGCCGTAACAGAAGCTGTATGGCGCAGTTGCCCTGGAAAAGTACCAGGAACGGTACAGGATGGGCAAGACGTTTTGGAGTTGGACGAATGGTATTTTGAAGTAAGCGCCGATGCTTTTTTGTACCACATGGTACGCAGGTTGGTGTATGTGCAGGTGGCGGTGGGGCAGGGTAGGTTTCCGGCCCAGGTAGTATCCGATCTGCTGGAAGGTAGATCGAGCAAATTACCGGCAGGCTTGGCTCCCGCGAATGGGCTTACGCTCGTTGAAGTAACCTATGTTGAGTGATAAGATTGAAACAGTCAATAAGAAAGTAAGTGGAGATACGACCGTGTACAAATCGTACTATCCGAAGGCCAAAGAAATCCAGAATGATTGGGTGGTGATCGATGCCGCTGGTCAGAATCTGGGTCGTTTGACGGCGAAAATTGCCGCCACCTTACTCGGAAAACATAAGCCGATTTACACCCCCGGCGTGCCGATGGGTGATTATGTTGTGGTAATCAATGCCGCACATATTACCGTAACCGGCACCAAGAAAACCGAGAAGACATATTACAAACATTCCGGCTACCCTGGTGGGCTGAAATCTGTCATTCTGAAGGATCAGCTCAAGAACCATCCCGATCGTGTCATCCGTGATGCGGTGTGGGGCATGCTTCCCAAATCCAAGTTCAGCCATGCTATTATCAAGCGCTTGAAGGTGTACGGCGGTGGTGAACATCCGCACGGCACTCAGGTCGACAAGAAGTAAAGGAGCAGGACAATCATGGCGCAGTATTTTGAAGGAATTGGACGCCGCAAGGAAGGCACCGCACGGGTGCGTGTTTCTGATGGGTCGGGTAAATTCGTGGTGAATGGCAAAGAAGCCGCTGCGTTTTTCAACCGTCCTGGTGACATGCACGCCATCCTCTCCCCGCTTGCAGCGGTCGGCAATGAGCTGTCGGTTTATGATATCTCCGTTGTGGTTAACGGTGGTGGCGTGTCTGGGCAGACCAGCTCAGTGATGTTGGGTTTGGCCCGCGCATTGGTCAAGATCAATGCCGAGTGGACCTCACCTCTGCGCAAAGCAGGTTTGCTGACGCGTGATGCGCGTATCAAGGAACGCAAGAAGCCAGGCCTCAAGAAAGCCCGCAAGGCTCCTACCTACACCAAGCGTTAGTATTCAATTACAGAAAAATTGTATCGCGTAAAACGTTTTACGAGGAAATTCCTTGTAAGCGTTTTACGCTTTACGCTTTAATTTCTTGGTTAAATGAATTTTTTCGAGGATACCATGCAAATCAAGCAAATCACCTCTGCTTTTTCCGCCCTGGGATTGGAGCCATTTTCTCGCATTACCCTGGTTGATATGGCAGACTTTACCGGTGTTCACATGCCACCCTTTCCACCGGATTGTGCAGCTTTAATCCTGGGTCTGAATGCGCCTGATGGGGCTGGATTGGCAGGGGTGACGCAGTCTTTGCAAGCTGTTTATCCGCTGGACTTCACCCTTCAGCTTCTTGGTCTGGATGGGCAGTTGCAGTTGGTAACCGTGGCCCAACTGTCCGAAAAAAAAGGCCAGGCGCTGTACGTTCCCGCGCTCGGCCCTGGTTATTCTTTCGAAGCTTTTCAAGAAATTATCGCCCATTTGCGCGCGCCTGAAGACGGTTGTCCGTGGGACAAAGAGCAGACTCACCTATCGCTCCGCAAGCACTTATTGGAAGAATCCTATGAACTCCTTGCCGCTTTGGATGAGCAGGATCCGGAGAAGATGAGAGAGGAATTTGGAGATTTATTATTGCAGATCGTGTTGAATGCCCAGATTGCCAGCGAATCTGGTGAATTTAATATGGCAGGCGTACTAAAAGGTATTCACGATAAAATCGTCCGCCGTCACCCGCATGTTTTTGGCGAAACGCAGGTGGATGGAGTCGGGCAGGTGCTCGCAAATTGGGAGAAGATCAAAGCTGGAGAGCGAAAAAAGGATGGTCAACTCCATAAAGGTGTGTTGGATGGACTGCCATTGGTGCTGCCGGCTTTAACCCAGGCTCAGGAATTTCAAGATCGGGCTGCCAGAGTGGGTTTTGATTGGCCTGAAATTGGCGGCGTGCTGGCCAAGGTTCGAGAAGAAATCGAGGAAGTACGCCAAGCTACCAGCCCGGAAGAATTAACCGATGAGCTGGGTGATTTGTTTTTCGCGCTGGTTAATCTGGCGCGTTGGAAGAAAATCGATGCTGAATCAGCCGTGCGGGCAGCCAGCCTAAAATTTAAGAAACGCTTTAAATATGTTGAAAACCGTGTTCAGGAAATGGGCCGTTTGATGCCTGAAATGGCTTTGGATGAATTGGATGAATTGTGGAATCAGGCCAAGCGCAGCCGAGAATAGTGCTTTTAGGCTGTGCCAAACTGCCGGTCGCCCGCATCACCAAGCCCGGGCACAATATAGCCTTTCTCATTCAGATGGTTATCAATCGCTGCGATGTGGATCGGTACATCCGGGTGTTCTTTTTGCATAAGAGCAATGCCTTCAGGCGCACCGATCAATCCAACAAACTTGATCTTTTTTACTCCCCAACGTTTGAGCACACCGACTGTGGCGATGGCTGATCCGCCGGTTGCCAACATCGGGTCAAGGATCAGGCAGACCGAAACGGTTGGCTCGAGTGGCAGTTTGTTGTAGTATTCCACCGGCCGCAGCGTTTTCTCATCACGATAAAGGCCGATGTGCCATACCTCAGCGCTGGGCATCAGTTCCCATATGCCTTCGACCATGCCCAGACCAGCACGCAAGATCGGCACAAGACCAATTTTTTCCTGTAATTCATACCCGGTCATGACGGCGAGTGGGGTTTGGACTTGCCGCTGGGTAACTGCCAGATCGGCAGTCGCCTCGTAAGCCATCAAGGCGGCGATTTCTTGCACCAACTCGCGGAACTTCTTCGGGTCGGTTTTTACATCTCTCAGTCGACTGAGTTTATGCAGTACAAGTGGGTGTTTAGATTCGAAAACATTTGACATAATATCTCCTCCCGTGCTGGATCCGGGATATGTATCAGCAAAAATTAGTACCTTTATTATATCTCTAAGGTGATATTCGGCGGATGACTTGTGGCCCAATATGACGTACACTTATGTATGGCTTTTGCCGCCTCCAACCATCTGGGATGTGTTCCATGAATTTGACCGGTTTGCACTTATTGTTGACGTATCAATGTACTTTTCAATGCGATCATTGTTTTGTGTGGGGTAGCCCCTGGAATAAGGGAGTGATGAATCTGGATCAGCTGCATCAAATTCTGACCCAGGCACGCGAAGTGGAGAGTGTGAAATGGATTTATTTTGAGGGAGGCGAGCCTTTTCTCTATTACCCGTTGTTGATGCGCGGTGTCCAAATGGCTACCGCAATGGGTTTTCATGTTGGTATCGTTTCCAATGCCTACTGGGCAACGACCGTGGAAGATGCGCTCGTTTGGTTGAGACCTTTCGCCGAACTGATCGAAGATCTCGCCATCAGCAGTGATCTGTACCATTACAACCTGGTTAATTCTGTTAATGCCAGCAATGCTTGTGCTGCCGCTGAACAACTCGCCATTCCGCTTGGCACGATCAGCGTGGCTCAACCTGAGGCGACCAATGCTGTATCGTCATCTGGCCAAATTCTGACTGGTGAATCAGCGGTAATGTATCGTGGGCGGGCAGCCAGTGAACTGGTTTCGCGTGCTAATCTGCTGCCGTGGAATAAGTTTACTGCCTGTCCTCATGAGGATTTACGTGATCCTGGACGCTGTCACATTGATCCGTTCGGAAATTTGCATATTTGCCAGGGCCTTTCGATCGGCAATGTGTTTGAGAATTCGCTCAAGGAAATCTGCGAGAATTATTACGCTGAGGCTCATCCGATTTGTGGCCCGCTCCTACGTGGGGGGCCCGTGGAATTGGTTAATCATTATGAGCTGGCGCATGAAAATAAATATGCTGATGCCTGCCACCTGTGTTATGAAAGCCGGTTGGCGCTGCGTGAACGCTTCCCATTAATATTGACGCCTGACCAGATGTATGGGGTGTAAGTAGGTTAGCCACGGAAATCTGTCTTAGGATTGCGCATCTGATCCCTGTGGAGATGAAAAATGACGACTCTGTTGTCGATGTACGTGGGTATGGGCTTGTTATTAGCCATCATCGCGCTGCCGCTGTATTTTGAGAAGATACCGCCCAACGGCCTGTATGGTTTCAGAGTTAAGAAAACGATGGAGAACCCTGATATATGGTATCCCGTTAATAAGTACAGTTCGCGTTGGTTGATCGCGGCTGGCATAATCATGGCTTTGAGCGCTGTAGGGTTGAGCTTTTTCCCGGGCATCAGCCTGGATGTATATTCCATTGCCTGTCTGGCTGTGTTTACCGGCATTTTTGCAATTGGGATGGCTTCTACTGTCCGTTACATGAATTCCTTAAAGTAGGCGAATACATCCACAGATACCATTCGAGATTTTGTACT
>CAIMZS010000455.1 GCA_903846015.1 uncultured Anaerolineae bacterium
CATGCTTATGATGCCTTTATGCTGATCAAAGCTGCCATTGAAGCCGCAGCCGTCGTGGACGGTGACAGCCTGATGATTGGCCGGCAGGCACTCAGGGATGCCTTGTACGGCACCACCGGTCACGTTGGTCTGACCGGAATCCTGACTTGCAGCCCAACCGGCGAATGCGGTGACCTGCACAATATCGCGGTGCACGAATTTTATAAGGATCAGTTCCCCCCAGAATATATCTGGCCGGATTTCACACCGCTTTCCATGATCGCGTCAAATTGTGATTCTGGCAATCTGATCCAGTCCGTTATCGCTGACAATGTAGACACGGTCACATTCAACTTATGTCGACCAGATGCCGTCTTCCTGCCCAAGATTGCCATGCAGCCCTTTGCCATCTACCCGCAAAAATGGCTCGAAATCACCTCCGGGGCCAAGAACCGCACCACTCTCGGATTGCAGCATCCCATCGGTACCGGCCCTTATAAAATCGATGGGTGGGACAAAGGCAGCAAAATTACGTTTGTGAAGAACCCGGATTACTGGGGCGCAGCGCCCGAGACCGATAAACTGACCTTCCTCTGGAACACTGACCCGGCTGCGCGCCTGCTTGAACTGCAAAATGCCACCATCGACGGCTTTGACAATGTCGCGCCAGGCGATAGCGCAGCCATTTTAGCTGACGCTGGTTTGCAATTGCTCAGCCGCCCCGGGCTCAATACTCTTTATCTCGGTATGAACAATACATTTGCGCCATTCAATGACGTCAGGGTGCGCCAGGCAGTTGCGCAGGCGCTTGACCGTCAGCATATTGTTGACACCTACTTTCCCGTCGGCTCTGAGGTTGCGACCCACTTTACCCCCTGCAGCATTCCCAATGGTTGTAACGGCACCGCCTGGTACGCCCAAAACCTGGCTGTTGCCCAATCTCTCCTGGCAGATGCTGGATACCCGACCGGCTTTAGTACCCATCTTTATTACCGCAATACTGCCAGAACCTACATGCCGCAGCCAGCCGGATTGGCCCAGGAAATCCATAACCAGTTACTGGCCAACCTGGGAATCAACGCCGTGGTTGTTGAAATGGGATCAAGCGACTTCCTTCAGCAAGTGCGGGCGGGTACGCTGAACGGTTTCTATTTGCTGGGCTGGGGCGCAGATTACCCCCATGTCAGCAACTTTCTGGACACTCACTTTGGACAGAATAACCAGCAATTTGGAGATCCCTTCCCCACGATTTACAATCAACTGACCGCAGCCTCCCAGTTTGGTGACCCGGCTCTTGCGGCGCCCTTTTATACGGCCGCCAACAATGCCATTCGCAGCCTCGTACCCATGCTGCCGATTGCGCATGGCAGCGATTCATCTGTGGCTTACCTTGCCGATGTGACGCATCCGCAGGCCAGCCCACTCCTGGATGAAAAATTCTCAGCCTCAGATCCAGGCGGTCGAAGTGAATTCAGGTGGATGCAGACATACGAACCGACCAGTCTGTTTTGCGCCGATGATTCTTACAGCGATTCCATCCGCGCTTGCGGACAGGTTATGCAAACCCTTTATGAGTATGCCACCAGCACTAAAACCTTCGAGCCATCCCTGGCCACCGCATGTACGGCCAGTACAAACCTGAAAACCTGGGTTTGTAACCTGCGCCAGGGTGTTAAATTCCACGATGGCACCGACTTTGATGCCAACGATGTAGTTGCAACCTTCAGTATGGGCCTGGATGCATCCTCACCCACGCATAAAGGTAATTCCAATAGTTGGGATTACTATAATATGGTGTGGGGTGTTGTGAATATCCCATCTGCCCCCGCCCCTCATATTGACGTGTGGTACCAGGACGGTAACATCAATGCGTATGATTGGCCGGTGGGCACAACCCTGACGTTGAACATAGATGATCCGAGCACACCAGACATAGCGGTGGATTTTTCACTGCAGACCAATGTTGGTATTGCCAGTTGGGATCCCAATGCAACCCTGGGTGAGTTTCACCTGAACGGTCAATTTCAAATTACACCTGGCATGCTGGTAACCGTCTCCGGCGTAACTGTCTCCGACGCAGCGCTCAGCAGGGATTTGTTGATCTCGGACCTGACCATCACCAGCATCGATATCGCCACCGATATTATCACCGGCAGCACGGAAGCTGCAAAACAGCTTTGGATGAATCTGAATAATTCATCCTCCGGAACATGCTGCCGTAGTTTCCAGGCCAGTGCCAACGGCCTCTGGACGGTGGATTACAGTCAACCTGGTTCAAACGGCGAGCCGGTTGAAAATATTCAACCCGGTTCATCCGGGACGATTAATGCAAGTGACAGTGATGGCGATAACACCTCCTTGAGTTGGAATGTTCCCGCCCCTCATATTGACGCGTGGTACCAGGACGGTAACATCAATGCGTATGATTGGCCGGTGGGCACAACCCTGACGTTGAACATAGATGATCCGAGCACACCCGCCATAGCGGTAGATTATTCACTGCAGAC
>CAIMZS010000456.1 GCA_903846015.1 uncultured Anaerolineae bacterium
CTAGAAACAGCAATACGCGGCTTCCCCGTTTCATAATTAATCTCCTTAATTAATTTTCTTATATATTGATATGATTATACAATAAAAATGGTTTTGAAGATAATTACATATATGTTAGAAAAATAATCGGCTTTATATTTTTCGCGCCGCACAGCTTGAAAAGGTAACGCAGAAGCGATCTTCAGGCCGACTTGGCAGGCAGTGTTAGCGTAATTCTCGAACCCTTACCGATGGTACTACTCAAATCAAATGTCCCGCCCAGTATTTCCACCCGATCTCGAATCAGATTTAACCCCAGGCTGTTTCCTAATTTCAGAGCTTCGGCGCTAAATCCTTTTCCATTGTCATCCACTGCGACTTTGACTGAACTTTCGCCCATCTCAATGGATAGCTTTACACTTGTCGCCTGGCTGTGGCGGGCTGCATTCCCTAATAATTCTTGAAGAGCACGAAATATCATCACTTCAATATAAGATTCAAGTCGCCGTTCCTGCCCCGATACGAGAACTGAAACTTCCAGTCCAGTTTGCTCTTTAAACGTGTCGGCGTAGCGCTTGATCGTTGGCGAAAGACCCAAATCGTCAAGCATCATCGGGCGCAGCTCAAAAATGAAATTTCGCACTTTCTGAAATGTCCCCATGGCAGATGCTTTTAAATTATTCAGTTCTTCGCGCGCCTGGGCATTATCCACATCCATCAAACGCATGGCGATTTCAGTTTGCAAAATAAAATTGGAAAGAGCCTGCGCAGGACCATCATGCATCTGGCGAGAAAGCCGCTGTCGTTCTGCTTCTTGTGCCTGGATAATACTCTCAATACTGGCTGCGGCGCTCTTCGACGGGCCGCTTCCGGTTTCAACAGGTTTATCAAGCAGCGCCATCACTTTTTCTAGCAATGTGCGATACTGTTTTTGATTCGCCTGGTCGCCTTTAAGTTTGTCCAACTGCCCACGCATCACAAAAAGACGCTGTTGAGCATCCAGGGCCGAATCATAGGCCATCCGCAATTCTTCGACCGAGACACGCCCACCCTGGGCCTGGATTTGCTGCAAGTGAGCGGTTATTGCGGCGTTACGCTGTGAGAGTTTTGTAACTTCCACCTGGCTCTGCTCCAACATCAGGGTAACTTCGCGCAATGCCCGACCAGATTCGTCGAATTCTGCCTGAATGCTTTTGCGAGCATCTTCCGTTGGATTTGACTTCTCGTCAGAAAATACCATGATCTACTCCTGAAAGCGCGTATTGTAATCGAGTTTTACCCAGCCACGTTTCAAAGCATAGACGACTGCTTGTGTGCGATCTTCAACTCCGAATTTGCGCAAAATGGACGTTATGTGGTTTTTTACCGTTTGATGACTGATTCCCAACAAAGATGCGATTTCTTTGTTACTTTTTCCATCCACTACCAGGATTAATACTTCCATCTCACGGTCTGAAAGTGGATGAAAAGGGCTGCCAGGTTCACTATATGAACGTCGCGCAGAGTCTAATTGCCGACTTAACCAAATTTCAAATTCTTTGGCATCCATTGGCTGACCACCCATCACAAATTTTCCTTGAAAAACTTGGACAACGAGATCGGTCAAATCTTCCGGTTGAATATCTTTGGAACAAAAAGCTGCGGCGCCGGCAATGGCGGCATGCAGCATCTGTTCACCATCATCATACGCCGTCATCAATATCACACGCGTAGGAATTCGTTCTGAAGTGACCTCATGCGTAATCTGCTGGCCATTCATACCCGGTAAGTTCACATCCACAACCGCAACGTTAGGCCGCAAGGACATGATCATTTCCAGTCCTCGTTCTCCATGAGCCGCTTGCCCAATAACATTCAAGCGCGAATTTATCGCCAGAGCATCGGCAACACCCTGCCTGAACAATGCATGATCATCCACAATTACAACTGTAATTTGTTCCATAAACATCCCATTCTTTGATTTTTCGAGTATAGCACAGGTATCATGCTGGAGCAATTTTATTTTACAGCTATAATGTTTGTCTCGACAATGATCACCATCTCTTTTAATATCAAAAGATCATCGACAGGCAAAGCCTGAGTATAAACCCATCAACGCTGCGTAACCTCGTCTGCCCATAATCGAAGCGGACGAACGGCCCCCCAGCGCACCCAATACAGCAATAAGACCAGAGTCAAAGGGTAAAAGAAGACAAAAACGGATGTATACCCTTTTTCCTGTGCGCCCCATAACCCTAAAAATAAGCCAGCCAGAACAATCAGAGAGCCGCCAAAACCAAAACCTCCCCATCTTTGCGCCATGACTGAAACAACTAACAATATGCCTGGCAAAGTAAAGGCCAACAAACCAGTGGGGTATGAGATCCCTAGTAATGGGGTGATAGCCGCGATTAAACATACCGTCCAGAACAACCAGCGGACGTTTTTTCCGCGTACCGCGCGTAATTCCAAAAAAAAGATGGCTAAGGCTGCCACTGCCAGCATTTGAGCCAGACGTTTACCGATCCCTGGCATCCAGCCTACAAACAAACCATACGTGGACGGGAGGGCGCTAGACTGTAAATTCGAAAACGCCGCACCAAAAAACGGCAGGGGCCACAAAGGCATCAATAAGAATGAGATACCGATCAGTACCGCCAGCATCATCCCAATACCACCCAAAAAACGCCAGCGTTGAGTGGAAAAAGCCCAAGCTACCAACACAACAAAAACCGCGCCAGTTGCTTCGATATTGAGCAGCGATAAGGCTGCCATGCTTCCGGCGAATTCATCCGATCCTAATTCCAGTGCGCGCAATGCTCCGAAAATTACAAGCGCTTGTAACCCAATCGAAGATCCGGTTAAAAACATGGCAACTGTGGGTAGCCAGAAAATGCTAAAAAGCAAGATAATTACCAGGAAGAACCAGTGGGGTCTCCAACGAGCAAGACGAATGGAGAGAAGAACCACCCCGATCAGACCAACCTCGAGAAAAACCATCCAGATTGAGCGCGCAATCGTCAAGTCACTAAACCAGCCAAAAGGTAGGAACAACATCAACATAAAAAAAGGCAAATTAACACGAAAAGGATATTGCCCGGGTAAAAGAGGGCGTTTATAAATCATCGTTTGAATATTTAAAGTGGTCAGTTCTCCGTAAGGGGTAATACCTTCCATGCTAAAATTTCGAATTGCTTTCCACGGAACAATAAATTCTTCTCCACCGGGTGTATGCTGAATAAAATTCATATTAGCCCAAATCAAACCACCCCCAACCGCAGTGATCAAAAATAGTAGGGCTAAAATGATAAAAATGTTTCGAGTGTTGCGCATATCTTTTTTTTACCTGAAAAGTAATTTAGCTTTGGCAGAAAGGGGAAATCACAGATTGCATCAATCCGGATTCTATATAATCTCGAAAGGTTGGTCTGCTAAGACGGCTTCGGCAAATCCCGCCATCAAAAATGCGGACGGTGAGCTTGTGCCACGGATGGCGCCATCGACCGCCACCCAACCGTTCTCGCACGCCAGCATCCCGGGGATATTTTCCTGAGCTACAAGCGAAAACTACATACCATCGCTATGCAGTTTATCAAAATCACTTGCAGAAAATTTCAAAATATACACCTGCAGCACCCACAAACACCGGCTGGGCCAAACAGGTTATCAAAATCAGCAAAATAATCCTTACACAGTAAGCATACTATGGCACTAAGATTGGAAGACGTCCAGGGAATATCTTGTAATCAACGTCAGTAATTCCTGTGGAAAATAGTTCGCCATCAGTATGCGCGGGAGATGGATTATCCAGATGAACTTTTAACCAGCTTACCTGGAATTCCTGCACCCCTTCACTCTCCACATAACTGCCTGTGCCCGGTTTCATAGCCTTCGGCAACATTGCAAACATTCCCCGGCGTGTGGCGCGATACGCAGTAACAATGGTCAGCTTGCCATCGAAAGGATCAGCATGGGGTCCCATATAAAACACCCCGCCAGAACGAGGCCCGTTCCCAACGTACACCAAGGATATAGGTCCATCGAAGGTGCCACCGTCCCATTCGAGGTGCGCCTTCCAGGTTGGTTTGTCCATAATAGCGCGTACAGCAGCCACCAGATAACGTGAAATCCCTTTGATCCAGGTAATGCGGTTCTGGATGACAGTTACATACGGCTCGATACATAGCGCGCTGTTATTTGCAAAATATATATCGTTAGCCTTTCCCAAATCAGCAGGCCTAATTTTCCCTGAAGCAATCACCCTGGCTGCCTCACCCAAATCAAATGGGATTTTGAGACCATATGCCATATCGTTTGCCGTGCCCAAAGGCAAAATCCCCAGCGGAGTAAGGGGAGCCCCCTCCGCAGTGAAATGCCCCATGGCATTGACTAACTCTCCAATGGTTCCATCACCTCCAGCAGCAATCAGAGGTGAATAACCATCCTCAATGGCCTGCTCCGTAAGGCTGGCAATATGACCAGGCCTTTCCGAAACAACCATCTCAAAATCCACCCCCGCTGCGCGCAGGGCGATTTCAGCATCCGCCCAACGCTTCTGGGCATTCCATCGGTTTGAATAGGGGTTGAGGATAACTTTAGCAGTCATAAGAAAATATTAGCATATCTGGGCAGTTGAAATGTATCAATTTGATAACGGCTATCATTTTGACTTGGATTTGAGTAGCGGGCAAGCTTACTCAATTGCAATGTAAATGCGTTTATTGATCGCACCTTTGGACTTATAGTCTACAACCCGTACCTTGCCGACCTCACCCGTATTATTGACGTGGGTTCCGCCATCTGCCTGAAGATCCAGCCCAACAATTTCCACTGTGCGCACGTTGGGAATGCCTTCTGGCAGTAAATTGATCTTGGTACGGATCAGATCTGGTATTTTAAAAGCATCTTCGCGCGGCAAAATTTTCACACGCAAATCACGCGCATTGACAATCTCTCGATTCACCGCTTCTTCAATATCGTGAACAAGCCCTGCTTGCATACGTTCAAATTCAAAGTCCATTCGACCAGCAAGCGGTTCCATATCGCCACCCGTAACCAAGGCACCGTAATCGCGGAAAACTGTTCCACAAAGGATATGCAGGGCAGTATGTGTGCGCATTAGTTTATAGCGACGTTCCCAATCGATAACACCGTGTACAGACCCGATCACCGGCGGCAATTCTACTGCGCCACTGATAAAATGAAGCACATCTTCACCTTGCTTTTTGACTTTTACAACAGTGTATTCAATGCCTTCCACCCATAAAGACCCGAAATCACACGGTTGACCACCACCACCCGGGTAAAAAGCTGATCGATCCAGAAGAATGGAACGTGATTGAGTATCGACACCCACAACTTTGGCATCAAATTCTCTTAAATATGCGTCAGTCTGGTATAAAAGCTCACACACACTATCCTCCTTGTCGTAAAACCCCGTCTCTGATGATTAGCGGGGTTTCTTTCAAAATAATTACCTTGGTAATTTTACCACTTCAAATACTCGGATTGCGGTTTCAAAGCCACGAAGAAAAAGGTATACTTTACAAAAAAAATATAACATTATGAAAGAATTCTAACAGATGGATATTGAAAAACGTATTCGAATGGCGGAAGAAAGTATTCTCGAAAATGAAGCAATACGCGAAGGGACCGATGACAGCGGTGCATCTGCATTGCTAGATTGGGGCATATTCTGTGCTCGGAATATTACTGGCGAAACAGCCCAACTGGAAGATGATGATGAAGCCGAGGAAGCCAGCTATCCGCGCATGCGTGCTCTACGCGAAATGCTGGATATAGTCAAAAGCCTGATCAAGATTGAACCCAACAGTCCCCAAGAAACCACGTTTTTTGCAGACCTTCTCGAAAAGGCGACACTGGTTTATAACGCTGATAAATCTTTGCCGCAAAACATTTATTCGCAAGCGCTTGCTGCGCACGAATACCAGGATTCCTATCAAAAAATAAATGCTGTGCGAACTTTGATCGAACAATACAACAATCTTTAGGAGACAAGAATGCCACCAACGCGCACATCCAAAAATACCATTGGCACAATAGCCGTGCTTGTAATTGCTTTATTCTTCGGAATTATTTATACACTATCGGGTTCCGACCCGTTGGGGTTATTCTCAAAAGGCCAGAGTTCGAATCCTACCCTGGTTTCAAGCGAAACCATAACTGCCGCAAAACCAGCGCCTACGGCAACCGTTACCGGTACTATAGCCGCGCCAGCCGCAACAGGTGCACCAGCTTCTTCTGGAGGCTGGTGGCAGGTGTACTTTGTCACCCCTCGAAAAATAACCGACGCCCTATCCCAAAATTACAGCACCAATGGGCTTCCCCCTGATCTTATGAAAGGGTCAATTACCGAAAAACTCATCCAGCATATCGATGCGGCCCAAAAAACCATCCACATTGCATCCTTTGAAACCGACTTAAACGATGTAGCCAAGGCGCTGATCAGGGCAAAACAACGTGGTGTTGATGTGCGCTGGATCACCGACGATGAAAACGGTATCACCGCCGATAAAAAGCCAGGTCGTGGTCAGTTTGCCATGCTGGTGGCGGCTGGCATACCGGTTATGGATGACAAGCGCGGTGCGCTTATGCACGATAAATTCTGGTTGTTCGATGGGAAAACAGTGTGGACCGGCTCAACCAATATCACCGTAAGTGGGATGTTTGAGCAGAACAATAATGTCATCGCAATCGATTCTCCGGAATTGGCTGCCATCTTTGAGAGCCAATTCAAAGACATGTGGGCCGGAAAATTCAACGCAAAATCGCCTTCCAACATCAATCAGCAACAAATAAGCATAAACGGTACAAACATCCAGGTATTATTCTCGCCCGAAGATCATGCCATCAACAATATCATCGCCTATATCCAGTCTGCCAAAAAAAGCATTCGCTTTCTGGCGTTCTCGTATACCGAGGATCACCTGGGAACAGCCATGCTGGATGCACAGAAAAAGGGCGTGCAAATATCCGGTGTCTTTGAATCAACCGGTTCCGACACTCAATACAGCCAGATGCCTCCGCTTTATTGCGCAAAAAACCCGGTACGCCAGGATGGCAATCCTTCTTTTCTTCATCACAAGGTCATCATCATCGATGAGCGCACAGTCATAACTGGCTCGCTCAACTTCACAGACAACGCCGATCAAAACAACAATGAAAACGTGATCATCATTGATAATGCCGACATCGCAAAATTATACACACAAGAATTCGATCGTGATTGGGCGGTAGCCCACGATCCTGATCCAGGAAAAATTGTGTGTAAATAGGAATTTGTCAAACAATCAATAAAAAGGGCAGTCAATCTTAATTTGGGATCGACTTGAATGGATCGGGCATGCCAGGGTCGATACCAAGCACTCGCGCCATGGTCTCCGTACTGCGGTCGAGTGTAAACTCCACCCACAGTGGAAAGTGATCAGATACCCGGAAGGACATTTCGGCCAGGGGCATTTCCTTAAAGATTGCCCCGCCAAAATCAATCACACCTGCCTGCCCACTCTCTGGCAGGTTCAGTCCATCCATAAACCAGGCAATCTGATCATAATATTTTGGCTTGGTGTCGTAGGTCGTTTTCTGGTTCAATAGCTGTGGAGGCACCACCAACCCGGTGGAGACAAATGCCTTAAAAAGGGGATTATCCCCGCGATCATCTATATTAAAATCACCCATAATAATCAAGTTACTCTCATCGGATCCACTGAGTGCGCGTTTGCGGATTTCGTTCGCGCTGTATTGAGCCAACGCGTTGATCTCTCCCAGGCGGTCGGCCGGGTTCTTGCCATAGCGAATATGTGTTGTCAACAGAGAGAACTTCTCGCGGGCAGTCTGAAACCCAACGATATAGGGGGTGCGGTCAAACTGCTGAGCCGGGTTGCCGTCAGCAGTAGGTGGCAAGACAATTTCCCCTGCCAGACCTGATGGCTGAACCCTGCGACGGTCATACAGGAAGGCCAACCTTTCCGAATTGCCCTTGTCTCCAGCGGATACGTCACTGAGCACCATACCCCAGTTAGGGCCAAGCATGTCTTCTAAAAGCATCCTCAGCCCACTGGTATCCCGCTTCACTTCTTGAATAGCGATCACATCAAATCGGCGGATTATCTCTGCGATATAGACCAATGCCCTCAGATTGCGTTTGGGGCTGCCCGGGTTTTCGTCCCAACTTTTATACACTTCTCCAAAACCACGGATATTCCATGTGCCAATGATCAGGTTCTGGTCGATCACCTTGGCTGGGATGCGCGAGGAGGCAATTCTGCGTTTCAATCGGATCAAGTCTTCTGCAACACGGCGTGAGTATGCGGTAGGTTCCATTCTTGTTCCTTTTTTAAGTTGGTTGATTCAACCCATTAAAGTATAGCACTTTCAATGACAATTTAATTCGGACGGCCAAGTTTATTTGTTTGACAAAACTTTTTAATGTGCTATACTGAATTTGGTTTGAGAAGACTTATCCTGCCAAAATGGCAGTTAATTTACAGAAAGCCAGATTTTCGCTGTCTTTTCGATCCCCGGCAAATGCAGGGGTATTTTTTATATTTTCTCTAAAAAGCCAACCGCCAAGAGCGGAAAAAAAATCTAATTTAAAAGAGGTAAAGTACTAGCATGAGTAACAAACTTAAAATCATTCCCCTGGGGGGCCTCGGGGAAGTGGGCAAGAACATGATGGCCTACGAATTCAACAACCAGATCCTGGTTGTCGATGCTGGTTTGATGTTTCCGGAAAATGACATGATCGGGGTCGACTACATCATCCCCGATTTTGAATATTTATACGACAAAATTCCTAATGTTGTCGGCATAATCATTACACACGGGCACGAAGACCATATCGGGGCCATACACCACGTTCTTTCTCGCATCCCTGCCCCTGTTTTTGGAACCAGCCTGACCCTCGGCCTGGTTGATGTCAAACTAGCCCGCAACGGCCTGGCTTCCAAGGCAGATTTGCGTCCTATCAAAGCAGGGGATACCCTGCAAATCGGTCCATTTAAAGTAGACTTTTTCCATGTCTGCCACAGCATTCCAGACGCTGTCGGACTTGGAATTACCACAAAGGCCGGTCTGGTCGTCCATACGGGAGACTTCAAATTTGATCATACCCCGGTCGATAACTGGCCAACAGATTATGCCAAGCTGGCTGAGCTTTCCACGCGGGGTGTAGATCTGTTGCTCAGCGATTCCACCAATGCAGAACGCCCCGGCTGGACTCCATCAGAACGTGTCATCGGTCCAGCTTTTGTGGAAGCCATTAAAAATGCACCCGGGCGTGTCATCATCGCCACATTTGCCTCGCTTATATCACGCATGCAGCAAGTCGCTGATGCCGCCGTCAAGCAACGCCGCAAACTGGCTTTCGTTGGCACCAGCATGGTTGATAATGCCAAAATGGCCCGTAAACTGGGTTATCTCCTGGTTCCCGATGAAACACTCGTCACGGTTGAAGCAGCGCTAAATTTACCACCCGCGCAGGTAATCCTGATGTGCACCGGCTCACAAGGCGAACCATCCTCCATTATCGGGCGACTTTCTGCCGGTACCAATCGGCAGTTTGATCTTCTCCCCAATGATACAGTCATCCTTTCATCTCACCCCATCCCTGGAAACGAAGAGGCTGTCAGCAAGACCATCAATCGCATGCTGCGTGTGGGCGCAAACGTCATCTATGATGGGATTGCCCCCGTGCATGTTTCCGGGCATGCCAGCCAGGAAGAGCAGAAATTGATGATTAACCTGGTCCGTCCAAAATATTTTATGCCCATGCATGGTGAACTAAGGCAGTTACGCCGCCACGCAGCGCTTGCCGAGGAAATCGGTATTGAAAAAGATAAAATCGTTATTGTTGAAAACGGTCAGGTAGTGGAATTAGAAAATGGCGAATTAAACCTGGGCGAACGCATTCCAGGTGGTTATGTCATCGTTGAAGGCAGCAGCATCGGTGATGCTGACCCGGATGTGATGCGCGAACGTGAACAACTGGCGCGCTCCGGTATTTTTGTAGTCAATTTGAGCATCGACAAGTTTTCCAAACGCCTGCTGGATGACCCTGAAATCCTTACGCGCGGTTTTGTCTCAGCGGATGACGCAGGCACACTTATTCCAGCAGTCCGCAAACGTGTAGTTGATGTCATCCACAGCGGAGGCATGAGCGTTGAAAGAGACATTGTCGATGTTGTGCGTACTTTTATATTTAATGAGACCAAACGCCGGCCCATGGTTTTTGTAACAATGACCAAGGTCTAACAAAAAGGAGCCTCCCATTAGAAACGGGAGGCTCCTTTTTGTTATTGAATTCGTTCGGCAATTGTGCGGTCCACTTTACCCATCGGAAATTGTTCCAATTCTGAAAGTGGAACCCATTTAAGCCTTTCATCCATGGGGTTCTCGACCAAATCACATCGCCAGGCAATTTCTGCCAGGGTAAAGTGAGTATACGCGTGATGTATCTCTTCCAGGTATGATACTGGCTGGACTTTTAATTGGTATTCGTTTTCTATACCATCGATCATCGCTCGGGGCGTAGAAATCTCTACAGCGACCGAAGGAAATTCCCACAAACCGCCCAGCAAACCGCGGGAAGGGTGTATTGCCAACAGTACCATTTCATTTTTGATGATAACCGCCGCCATTTTCAATTTATGCGGCACAGGCTTTTTGGGTTTTAAAACTGGCCGATTTTCAGGGAAACTGCGCGCCAAACACAGATCATTCAAGGGGCAGTACGAACAGAGCGGTTTTTTGGGCACACAAATCGATGACCCGAGATCCATAAGCGCCTGGTTGTAATCACCCGCACGTCCTACCGGCAGATTTTCCTGGGCTAAGCCCCACAAGATTTCCTCCCCTGGCGGACTGTCTGCCGGAGTGGAAATATCGAAGACTCGCGCGAAAATACGACGAAGGTTGCCGTCAAGGGTGGCTACATCTTGATGAAAAGCAATGGAAGCGATCGCCGCGGCTGTGTAACGCCCAATACCGGGCAATTTACGCAGCTGGGGAATTTCTTGCGGCAGGCGCCCGTCAAATTCCAGAACAACCATCCTGGCAGCCTTATGCAGGTTACGAGCGCGGCTGTAATACCCCAGGCCCTCCCATGCCGATAAAACCATTTGTTCAGATGTGTTTGCCAAAGCTTCAATGCTCGGAAACTGAATCATCCAGCTTTCAAAATACGGGACGACGGTCTCAACTCGTGTTTGTTGGAGCATTATCTCCGATACCCAAACCGCATAAGAATCAGAATGCCCACGCCAGGGTAAGGCGCGGGCATGTTGTTGATACCATCGCAGAATACGATCAGAAAATGATGACATCCAGCAGCAACAGCGACCAACTGGTCGCCCTATAATTCTTTAGAACTGAAAACTACTTTTGGCGGGAACAACCTTATGAGAGTAATTTTTCACAAAGCCAAACAATTGTTCGCGCAGCCGACCCCATTCAACTGAATTGAGAATACGCTGCGCATCTGGAAGATCTGGGGCAAGCAGGGCAACCATAATCTGGGGATATTCCCCGTAGATGGTGGCCCAGGCTTCCGTCGGTTCCAAACCCAGGCGCTGAATACCAGGGATAAACTCCCCAATCACAAATTCAAAATATTCCTGTTCTCGTTCAGGAGAAATGTCCCATGTCATCAGTAATTTAACAGGCATTCGACCTCCTAACTGCCAGAAACGTCCAACACGACAACTTTGAGTTCATCGGGCAGCCCGGCGCGAGTAATCTTCAGAGCAGAAATGGTTTCGTGTGTGGTAAGACCCATCTCTTTGAGAAATTTGGAAAGCGGATCAAGATCCAACTTGCCTGACGGACTGGCGTAATGCATGGGGATGACAATATTAGGCTCAAGCAATGATATCACTTCAGCCGCTTTGGCAGCATTCAAACCATTGCCACTGCCCACCGGCACCAGGGCCACATTGACTGTCCCCAACGCCTCGACTTCAGACTGGGATGGCACCTGGCTTAAATCACCCAGGTGGGCAATCGTCAATCCGTCATAATCGAACAGAAACAAAGTATTGCGCGGTTTATCCCCATTTTTCCTATGATTAATATCCGTTTGAACACCCGTGATAAAAACCCCGCCGATCTCATATTCTCCAGGACCTGTGAGTTTGTGCCCGGCGCCTTTTACAACGCTGACAAAGTTATGTCCTGGCGCATCGTGGCTTACCGTTACAATATCCGCGCGCAATTTTAACGGTTCATAACCAACAACATCACTATCAAAAGGATCGGTCACTACCGCAGACATGCCGCGTTCGATGAACCGGAAACAAGAATGACCATACCAGACAATTTCCATTTGTGTGCAGCCTCCGTTTGGTATTATACCGCTTAGCGCGATACTTTCCCTGTATTGACGGCATTATACCCGTTCAGGGCGCTCTAATAACGAATATCGCGCTTCTCATATAATTCTATTATAAAAAGCGGAAAATTATTCCAGAATAAAAAGCAGCCATTTCAGAAATCAGCTTGAAGATTTTTTTGATGGAGCAGATTTACAATAAAATGAAATTGGGTATATCAATCCAGCAAAAATCGTGCTAAATTATATATAAGATAAGGGTGGAATTATTCATCAGATTCGAAAGGAGGCTCGTATGATAGCACCTGCCCAGAATCGTCTGTTCAATATACTTCTAACGGACGATGGTTCGTTAAACGTACGCCCTGCGATCCAACTTATGGCTGACCTGCCAATCGACAGCAAATGCTTAGTCACTGCCCTGAGGGTGTTTACACCGTTTGAGAGTACAGAATATGCAACCGTAGTTGCCAATGCCGAACGGACAAAAAATTTACTTCAAAGCTGCAATTTTCAATTCGAGTCCGAGATAGTGCTCGGGTATCCAACCGAAACTATCATCGAATACGCCACTCAACACAACCCGGACCTGATCGTCATGGGGGCCAAAGGTGCCGGGATGTTCACCGGATTGCTGGGCAGCGTGGCAGCAAACATCGTCCATTCCGGCGTCTGGCCGGTATTGATCGTCCGGCAGCCCTACAAAAGCCTTAAAAAAATATTATTGGTTACAGATGGATCAGCACATAGTCAAGCCACCTGTAATTTTCTGACTAATTTTCCAATTCCATCGGATGCCAGCGTGGAAATAATGTACGTTCTGCCCGAATCTCCAGCGTACTTTGCGGTTGAGCCGTTTGGCATGGCCATGATAGCCATGCCGCCCCTTGAAGAACAAGAACTCATGCAGAAACAGGAAAACGATGGCATGAACCTGCTTAATGCCGTGCAAAATTTACTCCAGGAACACGGGCTGCAAACCAGTACCGTGCTAACCCGAGGTGACCCATCGAGCCAGATCATTAAGATTGCGAGTGAACATCAATGCGACCTGATCGTTTGTGGGTCACATGGAGCCGGCAATCTCACGGGCTTGTTACTCGGCAGTGTTTCGCGCGATCTTGTTCTTAATGCGCCGTGTTCCGTGCTGGTTGTGCGCAAACAACCTTAAGCCTGAGTGAGGGGGCTCAGGCAGAAATTGGTTTGGTGCGCCAATCTTTGATCATAAACGGTATATAGAGAAGCAAGCAGGTAATCAAGGCGATCACTTCCAACCAGGGTATATACCACGGCCAGGCAGGCAGCGCATCCATAATAGTCGCCATCGCTGGCTTTCCATTTATCATCAAATAATTACTTCCAATGGCAGAATTGATAAAGAAAATTACCACCATATAAATGTTTGCAATCACAAAGATACGCAGAATGGATTTCCAGGTTGGACGGAAACCTTCGACAACCGTCATATAAACCCCGGCGCCGACCAACATTCCGTGTGACGTAAAAGTTTGGATATAACGAAAGTGAGGCAGACCGTAAATACCCACATCCGGCGTCAGCAATGCTTGCAGTGCGCCACCGATACCTAAGAAATACACGAACTCATAAATCGAATAATTCTTAAAGATCAACATAAAACCAGCCAACCAGATCAGTACGCTGCACATATGCAAAGGCAGCATGGTTTGAATTGTCCATGTGCCATTAATATAATTCCAGATATGCCAGGATAATTCCGCCGACCAGAGCGTGATCGCCATCACCCATCGCACCCTGCCACGAACCGATTCGCTTGCCCCTTTAAACTGCGAAAGCCCGAAAATGACCAAGGCAACCACTATCAGTGTGGCAATATGGCTGGGGCTGAATAACACAAAACCAGCGCCTGTGTAATCCTTGATGAAGTACTGTCCAAGATCCATTGCGACTCCTTATCATTGATATCCAAACATGTGAGAAAAACTTCATTCAAGCTGGACAGTTATCGAATATCCCACTATTGTATACCAAGATTTTTTAAGTGTAGAATCAATTTATAAATCGACTGCAAGATCCTGTCTGGATAAGTGAAAATCTGTCGCCGGACACGATAAACATCCCGTCGATATTTTGTCAACCGGAATCTCTGAAAAGGATACTCCGGCACAAGGTTGGCATCCAAACCATTTTAGCGCAGGAAAATACCAGCCTTACCCTTTACGGCTGGGGGCGGGGCGGGTAGAATTCAACCATAGTTTGTTCGTCATAACGTTTTCTACATACCATATGAAGAAACGGGGCGATGGCGGAATAGGCAGACGCTGCGGACTTAAAATCCGCCGGTAGAAATACTGTGTGGGTTCGACCCCCACTCGCCCCACAATAAAGCTCCTTTCATCCGAAGAAGTACCCTTCTACCGATGAAAGGAGCTTTATGTTTAACGCTCAAAACGTACCGCACACCATCCCCCTCTGTCTTCGAAGTCAGTGCACCTTATCAATCAAAAGCTGGAATTCGTAGCCCCTATCAGGCGGGTGAAAAAAGAATGTTTTTTTGTGAATTGCAGATTCAATGGGTGAATATTTGCCACATAAATGAGAAATAAATCGGCTTGTTGACACTTATCAAGTTTCTGGATAATAAATAGGTGGCTTTCCCCCGGTGTAATTTGAGTCTTGAAAACATTCTGCTTCATAATATTCTCGCCATGTGATAGTATCCTTCACATCCGACGAAACAAAGAAAATCTTTCTCGGTAAAACTTCCACAAAGTTGCCCCAATATATTCAACGCACTGCTCGCCGTAAATTACCCTATTTGGATGATGCAGATGATTTGCAGGATTTACTCGCCCCGCCAGGTAACAGGCTTGAAAAACTAAAAGGTGATAGAACGGGGCAGCATAGTATCCGAATTAACGACCAGTGGCGAATTTGTTTCGATTGGGTTGGCAACAAGGCCAGAAATGTCGAAATCGTGGATTATCACGGATGAGAGAAAATATGATGGATGATGATCAGCCAGATTGTAAATGGTCAGCGGGCAATTACGGTTGATACCGCTATGCGTCTTGCACGCTATTTTGGCACAAGTGCGGCTGTTTGGCTTCGTTTGCAAGTTCGCTACGAACTCGAAGTTGCAGAAAAAGATTTAAGCGAGCGCATCAACCGCGAAGTAAAAGTTCTACAGCAACCAGCAGTTCACGTTTAACCCAGCAAGCGGGCCAACAGCCTATGCAGCGAAAAAGTTCGGCATTGTCTCCCGCGAAAGGATTCAGCGCCTTTGGCAGGTTTTACCCGTGGCTTTTCTGCCAAACGCGCCCAGCGCCGGTAAGGCCTGCCGTTGGGCGCTTAATCGCAAAACATAAACACGAGTTTTTGCTAAACATTTTGAATATCGTAAAACTTATGGAGAAAATCAATGGGTCTGGTAATCATTGGTATGTGCATATACCTTTCTTTTCCAATTATGCTATTGGTATTCCTTATAGTTTATATTTTAAGAAACGGTAAAAAAGAAGGTTTTCGAAAAACAATCAAATCCAAGACGGCAATAGTTTCTATTGTTTTGATATTCATTGTTTTGATATTCATGTGTGGGGGCTTTTTTAATTTTTCTTTCATTCCACGCTCAAGTAATACGTTATTTGAAAACTACATACTAAAACCAATCCCTGAGAGCGTAGAAGTTCTGGACAGTTTTGATGGAAGCCCTAATTTTTATCCTGACGAATGCCTGCATTTCAAAACATCCCCCGCTGATTTTCAGCTTATTCTAGCAGTTAAAAACTGGGAAATTGCTCCTGAAGAAGGATTAGGTGGATTTCAATGTGGCAATTTCGATTCCCATTGGTATTTTACGTTTACCCCACCATCATTCGGTAACAAGGTTGCAACCTACACTTTCGTTCCAAGAGAAAATGATATTGAAGTGATGTTTGTCAACTCTCAAATGAATGAAGTTTATTATTTTTATCATGATGGAAACATGCCCTGAACATCAAGTTTTGCACAACTGCGTGCGCCCAACACCGCGTGCCTCGGACAAGTGTGGAACTTTCGCCCTTCCCAATGGCCGGTTTGCTCCGCGAGTGCATTGGAAAATTTAACCTTGATACAATCTCAAGCAGAATCCACGCCCGTCCTTACCGGTAACGCCTGCCTTTGGGCTGACAATCAAGGAATTATCTATAGCAAAACCATCTAGTCAAGATGTTTCTAAAAGACTATTGATATTTAAGTATGTGGTTGCTCATGCGTTGGCATTACCGCCGCAAGATTTGCTTAAAGACCTTTTTTCCCAATGGTCAAAAGATGAGCAACATGAATTCACGAATGGTTTAGCAAAACGTGCACAGCAAGTAGTCTCATCGATAAAATCATATAAACTTTGGAACCTTATGACGAAAGAGGAGCAAGAATTCCTCCAGTCCATTCCTCCAAAGACGAAGTTTCAACAACATCTAAATGCCAAGTGGAGTCTTGAATCCGCCGCCGTGTTAATGTGGTCATTAGGTTTTATTTCCAATTTTCCTTCTTTCGATAATCAATCTGACCCTGAGATTCTTTATAAGATACCCCATGAAGATATACAATACCTTCGCCAATTACTGGCTTGAAACCGGCAGAAAAGCCGGGTGAACAGCGCCCAAGCGGGCAATTTGTTGAAAAATCGTGGCCAATAAAATGGCATCGGGTTTTTCCGGAAGCA
>CAIMZS010000457.1 GCA_903846015.1 uncultured Anaerolineae bacterium
CGCACCCCAGTGCGGCAATTATGACGACGCTCTTGTGGCGGCTAAAACAAGAGCCGCACTGGGATGCGGCGATCCCAGAGGCGATTTGCCGCTCATCCATCTTATACCCCCTGACCCAGATAGGTTCGAATCACCGCAGGGTCGGAACGCAGTTCAGCAGCCGGTCCTTCCAGCACAATTTTTCCGCTTTCAATCACATAGGCATAAGAAGACACGCTCAGAGCCTGGCGGGCATTTTGTTCGACCAGCAAAATAGTCAGGCCGCTGTTCCGCAATTCGCTGACAATTTCAAAGACAGTACGAACCAAAAGGGGCGCCAGCCCCAGCGAAGGTTCATCAAGCAACAGAAGTTTGGGGTGGGCCATAAGTCCGCGAGCAATAGCCAGCATCTGTTGTTCGCCTCCGGATAGCGTACCCGCCGCAGCATTGCGACGCTCGTACAAGATCGGAAAGCGAGCCTCCATACCCCTTATATCGGCTGCTACATCCCCTCGCGGACGCCGGTAGGCGCCCAGCTCCAGATTCTCCCGCACACTCATGCCAGCCAGCACCAGCCGCCCTTCAGGTACCTGCACCAGGCCAGCAGCCACTCGTCGATGCACGCTCCATCGGCTGATGTCCTGCCCATCCAGCAGAATCCGTCCGCCACGCATAGGTGCAACACCGCTCAGCGCATTGAGTGTAGTGGATTTTCCAGCACCGTTGGGGCCGATGAGTGTTACAACGGTTCCCACTGGAACCTTGAAGGATATCTTGTGTACAGCCTCAATCAGGCTATAAGCCACGGTCAAATCCGTTACTTCAAGCATGGTGATCGCTCTTTCCCAGATAGGCTTCGATTACTTCCGGATGCATGCCCACTTCGGCAGGGCTGCCTGTGGTGATAACGCTACCGAAGTTCAGGACTGTGATCTGTGAACACAAATCCATCACAAAAGCCATATTGTGTTCAATCAGGAGGATCGTCATACCTTCTCTGACCAAAGACCTGATCAGTGCTGCAACCCCCAACATTTCCTCGCGGCGCATCCCGGCTACCGGTTCATCAAGCAAAAGCAGGCGCGGACGAGATGCAAGAGCGCGGGCGATTTCCAAACGCCGACGTTCGCCGTAAGACAAATGCTGCGCAGGAAAATCCGCCCGGTCACCCAGCCCCACACGCACCAAAATATCCATAGACTGCTTTTGATAAACAGCTTCCTGCCGCCGCGTCCCGGACAGACACATCAGACGGGGAAGCAATGGACGAGGAGCCACCAGGTGCTGTCCGGCAATGACATTTTCAAGACTGGTCAGAACAGGAAATAGGCGGATGTTTTGAAAGGTTCGGGCGACACCCAGAGCCGCAACCTTGTGGGCGGGAAAAGTTTCGATCCGCTGGTCGTCCAATCGCAGGTTTCCGGAGGTTGCGCTCGTAATGCCGCTTAAAATGTTGATAAGAGTGGTTTTGCCTGCGCCATTGGGGCCGATCAGGCCATGAACGCTCCCGCTTTCGACACCAAAAGATACACCCTCCAGTGCGCACAACCCTCCAAAGTAGCGGGTAATATTGTTGATGTCCAGCAGCATCAGTTATTCCTCTCCTATCCCAACACAAGCCAGAACACTGGCATCAGCCGTCTTGCGGTGTTGAAACAGGGAAACCAGGCCATTGGGTAAAAACAAAATAACAATAAGAAGTATCAATCCGTTGACAAACATGCGAATGGGCCCTGCGGTTACCCCGATACCCCGAAGAATCTCCGGCAGGGCGGTCAGCAGTGCTGCTCCAAGTACCGGGCCGTACCACACCCGACTTCCGCCTACAATACAATATATCAACAAATTAACGGCGGCTGAAAATCCGAACTCACCCGGAGTGATGATATAATTGAGATGGGCGTACATGGCACCCGCCAGCCCGGCGATAAAAGCCCCGATCGTAAATGCCAGGGTTTTGTAATAAGTAGTGTTGATACCCATGGCGGAGGCTGCTGTTTCATCTTCGCGGATGCTTTCAAAGCTCCAGCCAACACTTGAATAGCGAAGTTTCGCCAGGAAATAACACACTCCGATGATCATCAGATAAATAAACCATGTTTTGGTATGGGTCGGCATGCCCATAAGCCCTTCCGCCCCTCCGGTGATCTTCAGATTTACGGCGGCGATGCGCACCACCTCGCCGAAGCTGAGGGTCGCCATGGCCAGAAATACGCCCCGCAAACGCAATACCGGCATTCCGAGCAGAAATCCCACCAGCGCAGCCACCAGCGCACCCGCCAGGAGCGACATCATATATGGAACGCCAAACCGGGTGGTGAGAATTCCCGCCGTATAACCGCCAATCCCTGCAAATGCTGCGTTGCCGAGCGACAGTTGACCTGCGGAAAGTGTCACATAAAGGCTCAAGGCCAGCAAAGCATTGATCCCGATGAAGTTGACAAGACTGCCGTAAACCGAGAAGAAATATGACAATTGGGCCATTTCTGCCTAAGCCTCCCGCATCCGGCCCCGGCCCAGAATCCCGGATGGCCGCAGCAGCAGGATGGCGAACAACACGGCGAATGCCACAGCGTCCCGCAGGTTGGAGGTGCCAGTAATGGCCACCGTGAGTACCTCGCTTAAACCAAAAGCCAATCCTCCGGCAATGGCGCCAGGAATGCTCCCCATGCCGCCCAGAACAATCACGGCCAGGCCTTTGAGTTCAATGGAACGCCCCATGTCCGGAGAAAGCGAGTCAAAGTACAGGCCAAAGAGGATTCCGGCTGCGCCGCCGAGCGCCGACGAGATAAAAAAAGTGAAAGCGATAATCCCATCCACATGAATGCCAAGAAGACGCGCCATCCGGTCGTTTTCCGCCACGGCGCGGATGGCCTTGCCCGTACGGCTGTGCTTGAGAAACTGGGTAAGCCCCACCATCAGGAGCAACGCCACTGCAACGATTTCCACCTGCAGGGAAGTCACCGTAACGCCGGCAAATCGCCAGATATGTAGCGGCACGGTATTTGCCGGAAAGCGCACTGTGTGAGCTCCAAATAAACCAAGAGCAACGCTTTCGAACATGATGGCCATGGCGATGCTGGAAATAAGGCCGGAAAAATAAGTGTCCGCACGCTGACGTAGCGGAGCAAAAGCCACCCGGTCAAGCAGCAGCCCCAGCAGCCCGGCTACCAGCACCGCTATGGGGAATGCCTGCCAGAGTCTCAGCCCCGCTGTTTCCACCAGCCACAGAGCAGTCAGCCCCCCCAGGGTGAACACGGCGGGATGGGCCAGATTCAGGATATCCAATACCCCGAAAACCAGCGTATAACCCACGGCGAACAGACCATAGACGCTACCGATGAACAGGCCGTTGATAAGTTGTTGCAGGAGAAGGTTCATATTCAGTTGATTTATTCGCCAAAAATCGCAAATTTGCCGTTCTTGACCGCCTGAACCACTGGAACATAATCTGCATCGCGGCCATCGGTAAAGGAGAATGTTCCCAAAACCGTGTTCATGCCTTTGATCTGGGCCAGAGCATCCCGAATAGCCTTGCGATCATCCGGAGAAGAGGCTTTGCTGATGGCATGGTAGGCAATATAAACGCCGGCATAAGCCTGGGCGGCGAACTGGTCGGGCAATGCTCCGTACTTGCTGCTGTAAGCCTCTAAAAACTTGCGATTGAGTGGACTGGCGGAGCTTGCATTCCAGGCGGCGCCAACGATCACGCCTTCCGCCGCCTCACCTGCGTTTTTCATAAGGTTCGGAGAATTGAAGCCGTTCCCTCCGATGATCGGAATCGATTTGGGAATATCTAATTTGCGCGCTTGGCTGACTATGCCGGAGGCTTCCTCCACCAGGGCCGATACAACGATGGCATCCGGATTCTGGGCTTTGATCTGGGTCAGTTGCGGGGAAAAATCGCGATCTCCCTTTGCAAAGGTCTGTTCATTTAAAATGGTGATGCCGGCATCTTCCAGGGCTTTTTTAAAAGCTTCATAACCGGCCTTGGTAAAAGCATCGTCATTGCCGTAGAGCAGCGCCACTTTGTTCACCTTGAGTTTTTCCTTGGCGACCTTAATGGTGTTTGGGATTACCACCATTTCGGTGAGCGAATCTCGAAAGATAAAATCGCCGATTTCAGTGATGCCTTTGGCTGTGTTGCTGATAGCAAGCACCGGCACGCCAGCCTGCTGAGCGATGCGGTCGGTCACCTGGGCGGTGTTGCTTAGAGTCGGCCCGATAATGAGCGACACCTTGTCGGCGTTAATGAATTTATTGAACACATTGATGCCCTGTTGGGGGGTGCTGGCATCATCATCAAAAATTGGTATCAGCTTGAGGCCCTCGGCTCCGGCGGCGGCATTGATTTCGTCCACCGCCAGTTGCACGCCGTTCTTTTGGGTGGAGCCATACCCTGCGGCTGCTCCGGTCATGCTGAAGGCCAGGCCAATTTTGGCTTCTTTACCCGCTGCTGCGGCAAAATCCGTATAGATCGTCAGCAGGAGTGTTAAACTCATCAGAACAGAAATTCCCATCAGAACACTTCGTTTGTTTTTTTGCATACCATCTCCTTTGGATAAAATTCTCGAAAAAATACGGTTGTCACCAATAAAATCGACAATAAGGTGATTTCCAATAAAGAATATTCGGCATTGATGACCGTTTCGGCCAGTTGGGTTTATTTCGTAGGGGCGAATATTGTATTCGCCCGGTCCGATATGGCGAAATCAAGATTCGGCCC
>CAIMZS010000458.1 GCA_903846015.1 uncultured Anaerolineae bacterium
CTTTAATGCGGCGCGTGTTTATATCAAATAGGCGTCACTACAGGTAAGCTGTCGACGTGAAAAGTTCCGAAAATTGAAGCATACTCATTTCTGCGAAGTTTACTGGGCTGATACCCCTTCCATAAACGCGATGACAATATTTAATACCTCTTGGGGGCTGAGATCGTCCGTGTTTATATATAAATGAGCCTGTTCACGGGCATGTCTCAGCCGCCTTTGTTCCTCGGTCCAGTCAGCCTCATTCCAGTTGAACTGGCGACGCTTTAGCGTAACAGCAAAGGATGCATCCAAAAAAACCAGCACATCCGGGTTGGTAATGCGCTTCCACATATCCTTGACGTAAGAATGTTCCTGGGCGATATGGCGGGTGAGAATACCGCGTTGCTTCAGACCTGTAATCAGGGTGGTTTTCCCTGCAGCGCAAACGCCGACGATTCCCACTAACGGCTGTTTTGGACTGGGAGGCTGCTCGGAAGAGTTATTCATTATCGTGGAGTAAGTGACTGATTTGTTCAGGCCCACCCAGGACGCCGATCATATCTCCACTGGTCACGACCCTGCTGTCGGTTGGGTGCATTTCGGACCGGTGGTCAGAACGAACAAAAACGATATTAAGATGGTAATTATCTTCAATGAACCCGACTGTTTTGGCTGCCAAAGGTGTACCTTTGTTGATCGTCAGGCGCGCCAGGCTCAATTGTTGGCCTTCCACTGATATCGGGTTGGTGACATCCATTCCCGCTGCAGCGGCTGCAAAAACAGGCGCTGCCATCTCGGTGGCGCTCAAGGCAGTAAAACCGAATTGATCATGCAGGGCCAGAGCAAAATCTTCATCGAATATTCGGATGACGACCTGTATGTCTTTATTCAAACTGCGTGCCTTAAGTGCCACCTGCAGGTTGACTGAGTCATTTTGCATGCACAGGATGATTGTTTTGGCATGTTGAACCCCGGCAGCTTCAAGGGCAGTGGTGCGTGTGGCATCATCCTGTATGACAGGGATACCCATCTTTTGGATTAATGAAAAAAGATTGGCGCTTGGGTCAAGTTCGATTACAACCACGCTCTCTTCCATCTCGTAAAGCTTGTTGACCACGCGAAAACCGAGATGTCCCAGACCGACCAGGACGGTATGTTTGGTATAGGTAGAAGCGACTGCCATTTCCCACTCCTTGCTGCGCGCGCGCCGGTTGAAAAGTAAGATTCCAAAATCTGCCAACCCGCGGGCAATTGTACCCACTCCCACCATGGGCATCAGAAAGAAAAAGGCCTGTAAATATGGGTTTGTAGGGAAGTTGCCGCTGGGTTGTAAGAATGTAAGAGTCAGCATCAGGTAAACGGCTTCAGCCAGGCTGCCGACTGGTTCTTTTACCTGTTCCGCCAGGAAAAAATACACGATTCCCAGTCCAAGGATGGTCAAGGAAAAAAACAGAATCGGCCCGCGAAATTCCTTTAGCAAGAGAGTAGTATCCCGCGCGGAAGCCTTCCAATTGCGCGGGATAAACTCGGATAGCCGCCGTTTTCGCTTAGCCACCATTTTTGATGTCGATCGGAACTCTTACAGTCATTCTTCGAACGCGGTCGCCGGTGCGGTTGGTGACTTGTAGTACAACCACGCTTATATCATCTGCTGGGCGATTATCATCCAAATACATGGCTTGTGCCAGCAAAGCGTCTGCCAAGTTCTGTGGGGATGGTTCATTTTCTTCAAGTAATCCGCGCAAGGTAGTGCCAACATCCATGGGCGTGCCGCGTCTTTTTCCGGCGTGCATCAACCCATCGGTGTAAACCACCAGGGTAAGCTTGTTTTGAATGGCAATTTCGGTGATAAGCGGTTTGATATTACGGGCGGTGCCAATCGACTTGCTTTCAGTATCGATGCATTCGATGTTTTCGTCGCGGGCGATGAAAATGGGCGCCTCATTGTTGCGGGCAAGCACCACGGTTTCGCTGGATAGGTCAACTGAAACGATATTCAAGGTGCTGGAAACTTTTCCATTCCGCTCTGAGAATAAATAATCAGAGGCTGCCCGCGCAGCGGCGCCATCGCGCACCCCTTCCGCGAGCAGGCCAATTACCCGGCGCACCACCATCATCGAAACTGCTTTGGCCCCACGCCCGGAAGATTGTCCATCAGCAAGCACAACCGACAGACCGCCGCCAGGTCTTTCGACGATCTCGAGTGTATCGCCGCTCTCAGAAACGGCATATTTGTTGATTTTCGCCACCGCAATCTGTATTTCCATGCTGTGATTCTAACATAATCAGGGATAAGAAATCCGATCAGTTGGGTTTTTCTGCCAGAATGATCATGACGTGACTGTGGCGGATCGCGACGTTGAAAACTTCAACCTGGAAACCGGCATTCATCAAGGCAGGTGTGAGCCGTGATCGCAGCCTATTCGCTGGCTGATCGGTCTGGCCGGTGATGCGGAACAGCCAATTGGAGGCCTGATCCGCGAGCGAGCGCCCGCCGATTGATGCCACTGGGATGATGACCAGACGCCCGGAAACCCTGAGCACGCGCCAGATTTCAGATAATGTCTGCGGGTTAATAATATACTCGCTGGGGAAGCAGGCTGCGACAGTGTCAAAGCTTTGAGAAGCGAAGGGTAGACACTGTGCATAGCCTCGAGTTAGAGCCTGAGGGTAATTATTTTTGGCAAGAGTGTTGCGTGCCAACGACACCATCTGCCTGCTTTCATCCAGGCCGAAGGCGTGAAAGGCGAGCTGATTCATCTCAACTTGTAAATGCCCGGTTCCAAAGCCAATTTCAAGGATGCGCGGGCCGCGCATGAATGACAGGGCCGCCCGACCCCATTCATGCCAGCGCCCAACGGAAACAAGCGCTGCGATTGGGTCGTAACTCCAAGCGAGCCGGTGATAGAAATGGTAAAAAAAGAACCGCATCAGTTTGCGCATGGATATTTTACCGAAAACGACAGGAATAACCGCTTGTGTTGAAAATAAAACAAGGGTTTGACTGAACCAGTCAAACCCTTGCAGCGGATCAATAAAATTATTCGGCGGGAGCTTCGATCTCAGTTTTCTTGGCGCGTCCAGTAGCTTTCAAGACAGATTCTTTGGTTGTCTCCACCAATTCTTCACCGCGCTTGCGGGCTTTTAAAGTGATCTCTTCACCCTGTGCCATCGCTTGCTTGGTTAATTCTTCTGCCCGGTCTCGAGCTTCAATTGCAGCAGCTTCGGCGCGTTTCCAGGCTTCTTCGGCTTCGATATTGGCTTTGTCGCGCAGTTCGATGGAGCGCTCTTTGATGACCGCCCGGGTCTCTTCACCGGATTGGGGAGCGAACAGCAGGGCCGCAACTGCACCGGTAAGGCCACC
>CAIMZS010000459.1 GCA_903846015.1 uncultured Anaerolineae bacterium
AATGACCTGCTCCAAAAAATAGTGCGTGACCAGGATGGTGCCAAAACCGGAGATAATTTTTCGGTGCAGCTTTTCGGCAACCGTTTGAAGATCGGATGTCCAAGCTGCCTGATTGAGGTGGGTGGCAATATCCATGACAGTCTCAAACCTGGGGCTATCTTGGATTAAGACTGAGCCAATCAGAGGCAGTATTTCACCCACCAGGTCTTTGATATCTGCAGCCTGTTTCAGAACTTCAAGCAAGGATTTACCTGACACCAATTGTTCTTTGAGCCAGACCAGGATCGCCCGACTATCTGCCTGGCTGAGAGGCAGGGTCATATGCACGGTGTATTTGTTGGGCAGGCGGTGGCTGCGACGATCCTGCCCCTGGATCCAAACCGGGGTGGCGTCCTGTCGTTCTACCAAACCTGCCAGTGCCTGCCAGGTTTTCGGATCATCCGTGGCGCGAAAAAAGGTGCGCCGCCCCAGTCCACTGTAACGGGTGATATGTGAGACAGGGATACGCCGGGAGCGTGAACCACCTTGATTGCCTCGTTCACCATTCCAGACAGCTTGCCTCCAACCAACATACAGCCAGGCATTGCGCGCTCCGATCTCTGGGATCAGGCGGCTGAAATAACCTGGTATGGCAACCACCCTGGATGGCGTAACGATTTCGTCATAGTGCAGCCGGTTGACGACCTGTACTTCGGCTTCATCTTCACGGGGTTCAGCTTTTCCAGGTTCTTCGGGCTCATCACTCTCATCCGGTTCTCCTGGGTTAACGACAAATTCAACATCTACACTGTGGTTCAGCATTCCAGCCAGCAAGCGTGATACGGTGCTTGACAGACGGTTCTCAAGCCAGTCGCGTGCGTATTGGGTATGCGCTGCAACAGTCACCAAATTATTTTCGAAGGAAATGAACTGCGTATCGCGAACCCAGGAATCGAAAGAAGCTCGCGGCATATCCGACTGAAGTTGCCCTAATACTGACTGCCAGGCTTGCTCTGGATTCATAGTCATAACTCAATTCCTAAAAGACGTTTTAAGGCACTTGGAAGGGTTGATTTGATGTAGATGGAGAGTACATCAGATTCTGGCGGAAAATCGCCTGTAGGCCTTCCTGTGCAGGGTAAAGCTACCGTATAAGCTACCGTTTTACGCTACCGTATAGGCTACCAATTACGCTAGCCTATACGCTTCCCTATAACGGTAGCGTCACTTTGAACTAATCATCGATTTTGTCGAACATCAGAACATACTCGAAGCGAGCAGAGCGAGAAATACGTTTGTGAGGAAAGAGATCAATCTTCCCGGCCCTGTAATCTTCTATCCCACGGTTGGTTAGAAAAGCAACCAAGCTTGAAATCGAGACCTTTTCCTGACTCGCGATCTCGCGCAGGGTTTCATGTAGGTCGGGCGGAAGGTCCAGACCGACCTTGTGGCGGGCGGCATCCTTGCGGGCTTTCTCGCGCTCGGATTTGGGCATGCTGGTCAGGCGCTTCTTTCTTTCGGCGCCTTCGAGAATATCTGCCACAGCCGGGTCAATCGCCGATCTCCGGTTCAGGTTGTTATTCACAGATCACCTCCACGGTCCGCTTGAGCGTGCTGGCATAACCGGCAACCAGGCTGGTCCCGTAGCCCATCACTGCCGGAGATTTGGAACAGTATTCCCAGAGACTCTTGCCAAATGCAGGCGCTTCCCGTGCATGGGTATCCTGAGGAATGGGTGGCCAGACATGCCCTCTGAAGATTTCAACCAGGGCCTGCAGTTGGACAATGGTTTCGCGGGTGGTACGGTCAAAGAAGGTGGGCAGGATCGAGTAACCGAGTCGGTGTCCGCGTTCGACCACTTCACCCATCGAGCGCAGCACTTCGTTGACTCCGTCCACGGCCATTGCGTCCAGTTTGGTGGGGATGATTACCCAATCGCTGGCCATCAGGGCTGAGACATGCAGGACATC
>CAIMZS010000460.1 GCA_903846015.1 uncultured Anaerolineae bacterium
CCACCGAGATCTACACGGCTCTGAACACTCTTTCCCTACACGACGCTCTCCGATCTTGGCGAGCTCTCTTTTCGCCGTGCTGGGATTATTTAATGTAGCCATTCCATTTATTCTGATTACCTGGGGTGAAAAATCAATCGACTCAGCCGTTGCCGCCATCCTGAACGCAACCGTCCCGTTGTTCACCGTTATCCTGGCACATTTTTTTCTAAAAGACGACCGAATCACCCTGCCAAAGATCAGCGGGCTGATGATCGGTTTTCTGGGTGTGGTGCTGCTGCTGAGCAAGGATCTGAGCATCGATGCGCACAATCCGGTACTTGGGCAAGCCGCAGTCATCCTGGCATCATTTTCATACGCTGGCAGTTACATCTATGCCCGCATCCACACTGCCGAAGTGCCTGGACAGATTCGCGGCATGCTGCCACTATTTAGCGCAACCGCCATGGTTTGGGTCATTGCTCCAGTGGTCGAAGCTCCACTTGTCATCCCCAGGCTGCCGATAACCTGGATCGCTTTGATATGGCTGGGTGTGCTTGGAACCGGGTTGGCATTGCTGATGCAATATTATCTCGTGCACGAGATTGGCCCCACCCGTGCTACACTTGTAACCTACATCTTTCCACTCGGCGGCGTACTACTCGGTGTCATATTCCTGCACGAACAGTTCTCCTGGCAATTAGCCGCAGGCGCCGCCCTGATCATCTCATCTATTGCAGTTGTAAATTGGAAGAAAAAATGACAGAAAAAAAATCCGGCTTTATCTCCATCATCGGCCATCCCAATGTTGGAAAATCAACACTCGTCAACGCGTTTCTCGGCCAAAAAATCGCCGCGGTTACGCCCAAGGCCCAAACCACCCGCCGCCGCCAGATGGGCATTCTTACCAACGAAGAATACCAGTTGGTTTTTCTTGACACCCCTGGCATCCACAGCCCGCGCCACAAACTGGGCGAATTTTTAAACCAGGAAGCCGAGGATGCCATGCAAAGCGTGGATGTTATCTTGTGGCTTGTGGATGCAGCTGAGGGTCCAACCGATGACGATAAGCGCATAGCTGCCACGCTGGCACAAATAAAAAAACGGGCCCCGCTTTTCGTGGGAATCAATAAAGTTGATCTGATCTCCCCCGATCATATCCCTCTAAAAATCGCCGCTTACGCCGAACTGGTGACGGATGCTGAGATATTTCCCTTCAGCGCCACTCGTGGCGAAGGGCGCAATGAATTACTGGATGCATTAATCGCCAAAATGCCGATGCGCGAACCCGAGTTCGATGACGGCCAGGTGACCGATTTTTACGAGCGTGAAATCGCCGCCGAACTGGTGCGCGAGGCCTGCCTGATCCATTTGCGCAACGAAGTCCCGCACGGGGTCAATGTGCGCATTGACGAATTCGTCGAGCGCGGCGAAAAAGGCGCACATATTTCGGCCACCGTGTTCGTCGAGCGTGACTCTCAAAAAGGTATCATGATTGGCGAAGGCGGCGGCATGCTCAAGAAGATCGGCACAACCGCCCGACAGGAAATCGAATCCATGAGCGGTCGCAAAGTATTCCTGGAACTGCGTGTAAAGGTTGAAAAAGATTGGCGCGATGACGAATCTGCTCTGCGGCGGTTTGGCTATAAGATTGAGCCTAAAAAGAAAACCAAAAAATAACATACAGGAAGGGCGCAAGTTCTGCTGCGCCCTTCTTTAATTTTCCGTATGCCGGAGAAAATATGACCATCACCCTGTTCATCCTCGCAATGTTAAGCTCCCTGGTTGAATGGTTTGCCGTTTCCAAAGGTTGGCACAAAATAGAATATGCTGCCAAACCAGCTTTAATGCTTTTTTTATCAGCCTGGCTGGTATTGAGTGCAGATGTACGCGGGCCGCTTGGCTGGTTTTTACTGGGAGGATTGCTGTCGCTGGCTGGCGATATTCTACTCATGTTGCCCAACAAAGAACGTTGGTTCCCCTTCGGTCTGGGTGCTTTCCTGCTGGCGCATGTCGCTTACATTCTTGGGTTTAACACCCCACCCCCACCTTTCAACCCCATGACCATTGGTGTAGCCGTCATGGTGGTCGCCTCCGCGCTGCCCCTCATCCGGCGTATAGTGACAGGTACCGCCCAAACGGGCCAGCTTCGGTTAGTCGGGCCAGTGCGAGTTTATGCCGCCGTCATTTCGCTGATGCTATTTTCAGCGTTACTGACCCTCTTTCGCACAGATTGGCTGTCCACGCCTGCCTACCTGGTCAGCCTGGGGGCAGTTTTGTTTATCTCATCAGACATGCTGCTGGCCTGGAATAAATTCGTAAATCCCATCCGGCACAGCCCGCTATGGGTCATGGTCACATATGATCTGGGCCAAATGGCGCTGATTGCCGGAGCATTGGGGCAGTTCGGAAAATGACAGCTGTGCCCGTGCTGAACCGGGTACCATTATTGTCGCTTAAACGGTTGGAACCCCTCACCCAACGCCTCATGAGCAGCACCAATCACCATAAAGGCCTGCGCATCTGCTTCATGGACGATCGTCTTCAAAAGCTGGACTTCCGAACGAGTAACAACCGTGTAAAGTACCGGCCGTTCCTTGCCAGTATATGCCCCGGTACCCGAAAGCACCGTGACACCTCGCTCCATCACGGATAATATCCTTTCCGCCACATCCTTGGGCTGCGAAGTAACAATTAATGCTGTGCGGACCGTGCCTGCGCCCTCCATCGTGGTATCGACGACCAACCCGCTGACATACAAGGTAATGATGGCGTACAGCGCTTTGTCCCACCCAAAAATAAAACCAGCGCCCAAAATAACCGCTGTATCTGTAATGAGATAACTCTGCGTAATGGGGACACCACGATAGTGGTTCAAAATACGCGCCAGAATATCACTACCGCCGCTGGTGCCCTGTCCACGATACACCAGCCCATACCCAATCCCAGACACCACAGCGCCATAAAGTGAATTAAGCACCAGATCATTCGTCAACCCATTTTTTGGGAAAAACGGCAGCCACAGCAAACCATCGGTAAAAAATGAAAGCGCGACAATGGCAAAAGCCGTGCGCATGGCAAAACGACGCCCGCCCAAAAAGCGCCACCCGATCAAAAAAAGCGGTATGTTACCTATAAAAACCATCAACCCGATTGGCCAATGGGTGAAATAATTGATCAATTGAGCAATACCACTGACACCCCCAGAGGCCAGTTCGGCGGGGATTAGAAAAATACGTAACCCAACTGCCTGGACCAGAGTACCGAAAGCCACCAGACCGAAATCCCGCAGGGTCGGCCAATATGGATGGATCGGTTTCATTGACGAATTACTCATTCAGTTTCACACCCGCCAGCGCTTCAATCACAGCCAGCACCCCAGAATTATCCAATTCACCCATGCCCATTTGCAGCATCGCGCTGAATAATTGGGCATTCCCAGCAGTGGCAGGCAGCGGAACGCCGTATTCGCGCGCAGTCTCCAAAACAATATTGAGATCCTTAGCCTGCATGTGAGCCTTAAAACCCGGACCGCGATTTCCAGCAAACAAACGCGGCGGCTTTACATCCAGAGTCCAACACTGTGCAGCGCCGCCTTTGATGGCATCAACCACTTTTTTAGGGTCAACGCCGGCTTTCTGGGAAAAAATGAGCAGTTCGCCCATCGCTACCATTTGCGCAGCCACCATGATCTGGTTGGCTGCCTTGGCCACCTGGCCTGCCCCTGCCGCGCCAACGTGTGTGACGGTCTTGCCCATGGCCAGCAAAACCGGCATAACTTTTTCAAGAGCAGACGCATCACCGCCAACCATGATAGTCAGTGTACCGTTTTTCGCGCCAATGTCTCCGCCGCTGACCGGGGCATCCAATGCAAACACACCCTTCTCAGCCAATTGACCGGCAATCGCACGCGCGGTGACGGGTTTAATGGTCGAATTGTCAATGTAAACCAGCCCCGATTTGGCTGTATCCATGATGCCACCCTTGCCAAGTACCACCTTTTCGACATCCGGAGAATCCGGCAGGTTGGTAAACACCACATCGACCTGTTCCGCCACTTCAGCAGCGGATTGTGCTGCCAGCGCACCCTCCGCCACCAATTCATCCACCGCCGCACGGCTGCGGTTATGCACAACCAGTGGGAACCCGGCTTTGAGAATATTGCGGGCAATCGATTTCCCCATTAATCCAAGACCGATGTAACCGATTTTTAACATTTTTGGTTTCCTTTGATCCTTTTTTGGGGGTGATTATACTCGTTTGCCAATCGGCAATGGCCGATCAGACTCTCATCCAAGCCGTAAAAGGTTTTGCAGGAGAGCCTGATATGAAAAATTCAGGGAGCCGAATTTCAACGGCTCCCTGAATTTTGGTTGTGTAAACTAACCGAAGTTTACTTGATATCGTACGCGATCGTCACAGTGACCGTGATCTCCATTTGCCCGGGGTTGATCGGCACAGCGATATCTGCACTGGCTGCCCCGCCGCCCATGCCCTTGCCCTGGAATATGGGGGATGGTGATGCATCGTAATATTGGATACTCTGGATGTCGCCCAGGGTAACGCCCGCGGCATCAGCCAGTTCAACTGCCTGTGTTTTAGCAGTCTTGACCGCATCAGCGCGCGCCTGGCTGAGAGCCTTGCTTTTATCAGCCACATCAAATTGGATGCTGTTAATATTATTTGCGCCCGCCTTTACAGCGGCGTCCAGCAGGTCACCCAACTTATCGAGCTTGCGCACAGTCAAATACACGGTGTTGTCGACAGCATAGTTGGAACTGGTTGGCTTGCCATCTGGCCCATACTGGTTATTTTGCCAGATACTAAAGTTGGTAGTTTGGATATCATTAGCATCCACCCCTGCAGCCTTCAGCGCAGTGATCAACTTCTGTGTATTCGCGTTGTTCTCAGCCACCGATTCGGAAGCAGTCGCCATTTCGGTATGCACACCAACATAAATATACGCGATGTCAGGCTTCAACGACACCTTTCCGGCACCGCTAATGGTAAGCGTACGAGGTGTGGAAGAAGCGCTCTGGCCGGCCTGGGCAGCCGATGATGTGACCGGAACTACTGCAGCAACCGGCAGCATTGCCGGACCACAAGCACTCAACAGAACCGCCAATAGGACAACAATTGAAATTAATAATGTTTTGGTTTTCATCTTTCTCTCCTTGTGAATTTGAATTACCATATTCCAGACGCACAAGCTTGTAAAAAGTTCCCTGCGCTTGTATTTTCATCAAACATCCTGTAAAATCTAAACAAATGTTCTAATACATAACCAAATAGCGTAGAAACAGTGCACATCCAACATTAAAGGAAAAGCAATGACTCTTGACTTTCAACAGGTGTATCAAAAGATCAAGGAAATTGGCGCCACCGTTCAACAACGCAAAAAAACACTGGAAGAACGGCGCGCTCATGCCCGCTTTCTGCTGAATTTGCACGCCGATAACCTGGCTGGGTTGCGCTATAAGATTGAAACCGTCAAAGAGGCTGATCCCAATATCCGCTGCGCCCTGCCGCTTCAGGAACGCCTGGACCACCACAGCCCTGGGCCTGATCTGCCGTCCGCCGCAACCCTGATCGCCGCAGACGGTTCGCAGATCAATCCAGACCGGCATGCCGCCATCCAATACGGATTGGTAAATGTAGGCGCAATCATCCTGCGGCTGAACTCGAACGAAGCACCCATCATTCGCACCGACAGCGAACTGCTTTACGATGATGAACTATACACTCCATCCGGAAACCCACTCTCGGAGGGCCTGGTTGCCCTACAGCGCGATCTGAAAGAACGGGCAAAACTTCTTGTTCTGGCAGATGAATTCGGCGTTGACGGCAGCCCGGTGATCACATTTACCGATGGCCCCATCGAACTGTGGGGAATGAGGGATGGCGAGGATGCCCTCGCCTTTGAGCAGAGCCTGAAAAAATACCTGTCTGTGCTTTCCCAGCTTCAACAAAAAAATATCACCACGGCTGGTTACGTCGACAAGCCATCATCCGATCCAGTCATCCGCTTGCTTGAACTGACCGAAGCAACCGATGATGACCTGAAAAAACTGCGCGAATTTCATCCCTTACGTGGTGTCACAGACCGCTGGCTTTTTGGCGATGGGAACGTCGCGCTGATCAAAAGCGGTGAACGCTCGGCCGTATTCGCTTTTCAATCGAAATCCGAAAAATATTACAACGGCATTTTGGCCCTGCACTTTTTTTATCTTAACGTTGGCACAGACAGGCATCCTACCATCGTACGGGTCGAGATCCCTAAATGGGTTGTTGATGACCCCGAAAAGCTGAACATGCTCCACGCCGTGCTTATCAGCCAATGCCGCATGCTGGGCGCCAGACCCTACCCCTACCTGCTGCATCGCGCCCACGAAACAGCCGTGGTCACACATGAAGAAAAGCAGCAAGTCGACCAGATGCTGATGAGTGAACTTTATCGCTCCGGTGGAGAAATTGACGAAGGCTCATACAAGCAATCCGCCAAGGATTTGGCCGGAAGAACGGGCTACCGGCGCTAATATGATAAAAACGCTCTTATCCGCGTTTTCCTCGGCGCATTGGTTTTTCTCAGCATAATATCAAGACACTTAGAACAGCGAAAATCGGAGCCAGCATGCCATCTTATGAAATTGGACGTTTACTACGCGCCGGAACAACCGGTTTTATCGCCGGGTGCTCGGTCTCACAATTTGAAGCCCCGGCCTTCGGGTCACTTGTCCGCGCTCCATTGGGGGACGACTACCAGGTTTATGGGCTGATCTACGATATCCATATCGATGATGATGGGCTGGTCCGCCAGCTCGTGACCGCCGAGCATGTCAGCCCGGAGGTCATGAAAGACAACCGTGAGCGCCGCATCGTACCGGTGGAAATGTCTGTGCTCTCGGCTGGCTACAAACAGGGTGACCGCATCCAGCACCTGCTGCCGCCTCGCCCGCCGCTCAGTCTGGACGTGATCTTTTTGTGTGATGATAAAGAACTGGTCCAGTTCACCGATGTGGGTCGCTTCGGCTATTTTCGACATATCCTGCGCGCCAAGGATGCCCCCATCGGCGAGATGCTGGCGGCGCACATTCAACAAGCCGGCGCAGCACATGGGCAGCTCAGTGACAGGTGGAAGGAAGCCGCCACCCAGGAATTGATCACCTTGCTCCGTGATGATTACCCGACCTTAATGAGCGTGCTCGGCGCGCTGGGCGAAGTCTTTTAGGTTTTCCTTCCACAAACTGCACAAGCACATCTCAACCAAACAGAGAGGTCGCCATGTTTAATCAAAACTCGAAAATTGTAGTTCAACAACCCACCATCGGCTACATGGTCGGCGGAGGCCTGAAAGAATCCTTCTCCGCCCGCCTGACCGTTGACCCGCTTGACATCCAGGAAGGCGGCTTTGTTGTCATAGACAGCGGCAACTACCGTTTCTACGGGCTGGTTACTGACCTGAAGCTGGGCGCCACCGACCCGCGCTTCGCGGATGAGCAGTCCGAGAAACGCCTGCCGCCCTCCCTCGCCAAGGCATTGCACGGCCAAACCCTCTTCACCAACCTGGAGATCCTGCCGGCGCTCATGCTGGAACGCGGCCCCGATCCCGCTTCAAAGGAATACAAACTATGGCGGGCAGAACACCCCGAAGATCCGCGCCCCCTGCCGGTCAAGACCGTGCCCATGCATCACGCGCCTGTCAGCCTGGCGGATGCAGCCGATATTGCCACCATTTTCGGCGACCCCGATAAAGATGGTAACTTTATCATCGGCTACACCCGGGAACAGGGGCACCCGGTCTGCATCAACCTGGAGAAGTTCGTTCAGCGCTCTTCCGGTGTCTTCGGCGCCACCGGCACCGGTAAATCCTTCCTCACCCGCCTGATATTGGCCGGGTTGATGCACTATAACAAGGCTTCGGTACTTGTGTTAGATATGCACAACGAGTACGGCTTTGACGATGTTGCCTCCGACACCAAAATGCCCGTCATTGGCTTAAAAACCAAGTTCAGGGGTAAGGTCAGGGTGGTCGGTCTTGGCGCAGGGGCCAAAATCCGCAATAGTCAGACACCCGACTTTAACCTGGAAATCGCCATGAAGGATATCTCCGCGGCGGATGTAGAAATGCTGGCGCGCGAATTGAATCTAAAGGATACCTCCCCCACCACACTCAACGCACTATACACATCCTTTAAAAGCGACTGGTTTGCACACTTCAAATCAATGAACCGCGAAGAAGTCGAAGTGGAAGATGACAAGGGTCGGATCAAGAAAGTGCCGCACCCCGATAGCGTTGCCTGCTGGGCCGAGGCAAACGGCGTTAATGTGATGGCTGCCGAAGCCCTGCACGACAAGCTGCGCCGTTTATTCGGCAAACCCTATATCGTTGAAAAACCCGTTTCGGATGGCATCGGTGAAATCATCAAGGCACTCGAAGCCGGGCAGCACGTGGTTTTATCGTTCGGCGACCATGAAGCTGACCTGGACTACCTGCTGGTGTCCAACCTGCTGACACGCCACATTCGCGACGCATGGGAAAAAAGAACCAATGAATTCCGCGCGCACGGCTCGCGCGAACCACGCCCGCTGGTCATCGTGGTAGAAGAGGCTCACAAACTACTGAACCGCGAAATGGCCGCGCAGACCACCTTCGCCACCATCGCGCGCGAACTGCGCAAATACTACGTCACCCTTCTGATTGTCGATCAGCGCCCATCCCAAATCTATGATGAAGTCATGTCGCAGCTCGGCACACGCATCAGCGGCTGGCTGGGCGATGACGATGACATCCAGGCCGTCCTATCGGGGCTGTCTGGCCGTGAAGCCATTAAGGGTATGTTGGCACGCCTGCAGCCCAAGGAAGAAGTCCTGCTGCTCGGCTGGGGCGTGCCCATGCCGCTGCCGGTGCGGTCACGGCGTTATGACGATAACTTCTGGCGCGAGCTGCTCGGCGCAAAAAACGGCAGTACCGAAGCCGGTTTATTGAAAGAGTTGGGTTTTGATTAACACCAGGCAGATTTCCCTTTGACACGCGAGGAGCACAAATGACACACCCTTTAATCGATCAACTTCGTTTTGCCCGTCTTGAATGGCTGCGCGGCCTCGAAAATATCCCGGAAGATGATGCCCAGCGCCACTTTGGTCCAATGAACTGCATCAGTTGGACAATAGGCCATCTGGCCTGGCACGAACAACGTTACTGGCTGGAGCGTGCCCAGGGACAGATTCTTATCCCGACGCTGAATGAACTCTTCGCTTATCGCGCGCCAATGAGCACACCATCACTGGATGAAATGCTCTCGGCCTGGCGCCAGATAACCCAGGCAACCGACCCATATCTTGATACGCTCACAACCGAATTATTGCAGGGTGAACTGCTGCACAAAGGGCGCTCAATCGGGCAAACCATCGGCTCAGGGCTTCACCGCATTAATTATCATTATTGGTACCACATCGGCGAGATACAGGCGATTCGGCAAATGCTTGGGCATACCAACCTGGCCGAATATGTCGGCGATATTGAGAAACTGGCACCCTATCGCCCCGAGTGACAAAGACCGGTAATCCGATATAAATGGATGAGGAAACAAGATGGTTGACCAACATGCAAGAAACCTGGAAATAGATTCCTTACAAATTTTGCGCGAAGCGCTTAATAAACTGGATAATGGATTTTCGGCACTCAAACCAGCCGCAATCCCATCAGATCATCAGGCTCTGGAAAACGTTCTTTTTGAAGTAGCCGAACGATTGAAAGACAATTATCCCTACTTTCACCCGCTCTACGCCGGGCAAATGCTCAAACCGCCCCACCCTGTCGCCCGCCTGGCCTATATGCTGGCGATGTGGATCAATCCAAACAATCACGCCCTGGATGGCGGCAAGGCCAGTTCGCAAATGGAAAAAGAAGCCGTCGCCGAAATCGCAAAAATGTTCGGCTGGGATACCTTTCTCGGCCACCTGACCAGCGGCGGCACAATGGCCAACCTGGAAGCCTTGTGGGTGGCCGGACAGTTCAACCCGTCCGGGAAAATTGTCGCTTCAAAACAAGCCCATTACACCCACAGCCGCATCAGCGCCGTGTTAAAACTTGATTTCGCCTCAATCCCAAATGACCGGCGCGGCCGGATGGATATCGATGCGCTGAAAAAACTCCTTGACCTGGGTAATATCGGCACGGTGGTCGCAACAGTGGGAACCACCGCCACCGGTTCGATCGATCCGCTCCCCGACCTGCTCAACCTGCGCGAAAAATACGGCTTTCGCATCCACATCGATTCAGCCTACGGCGGCTACTTCAAACTGGCAGATAACCTCTCGCCTGAAACCGCCGCTGTCTATGAACGCATCAATGAAGCCGATTCGATCGTGGTCGACCCGCACAAACACGGCCTCCAACCGTACGGCTGTGGCTGCGTTCTTTTCCGTGACCTATCCGTGGGCCGTTTCTACAAACACGATTCACCTTACACCTATTTCAGTTCAACCGAGCTGCATCTCGGTGAAATCAGCCTGGAATGCTCCCGCGCCGGCGCCACTGCCGTAGGGCTGTGGGCCACCCAAAAGCTGCTCCCCCTTGAAAAAGGCGGCGAATTCGCCCTGGGATTGCAAAGCGGGCGTGAGGCTGCCCTGGCTCTGTGGGAAAAGCTGCGTGCGGATAAACGCTTCATCACCGCCTTCCCTCCCGAATTAGATATCATCTTCTGGGCCCCGCACGCCAAAAGTGTCAGCGCCTCCTCAGAAATGGCGCGTAAACTCTTCGCAGCCGCCGAAGAAAAACAGCTTTACCTGGCACTGGCCAATTTACCGGTTGAATTCTTCGATCTTCCCGCCGGCATGCAGCCAGATAGCGACACCATCACCTGCCTGCGTTCCGTCCTGATGAAGCCGGAGCACCGCGCCTGGGTGGATGAAATTTGGAACATCATCGACCAAGTCGCTGGCGATACCCCCGCCTGAAAACGCATTTGCCCGAAATACAACTCGCCAACCTGGCAGGGCGGCAGATACAGAGCTTTTCCTTTTGGTTTTAAACGTAATCATGATTAACGTTAAAAAAATGAAAGGGTTATTCGATGTTGAAGAAAATTCTGCTCTTCATGAGCATTTTCCTATTTTTCATAGCGCCAACAATTTCGGTCAAAGCACAATTCGAGTCTTTTGCAGAAGCAAAACAACAGTTTTCGGCCGAAGACCCATATATATTGATCGCCGAAGTCAACGCTTTACGGGCAGCCACGGGCACATTCCAATATGAAATCAGCCCGATCCTGATGCAGACTGCCCAGGCCCAGGCAGATTATATGGCCTCCATCGGAACCATCACCCATCTCGGGCCCGGCGGGATTACCACCACAAACCGTCTCCTGGCAGCAGGTTATCCCCTGGCAGGTGATCTTTCGTTGGGCGGGATTCGCTCCGAAAACATTGTCGCGGGACTGGGAATGACTGTGGCGGATGCGATAGCGTATTGGAAAGGGGACGACGTACACTACAACACCATGACATCACCCAACTATACCCAAATCGGCGTCGGGATAGCCATATCCGGCGAAGATGTTTACTTCGTCCTCGACTGCGCGCGACACCTCGGGGCAAAAACCCCTTACCTGACAAACACCCCTGAACCCACTATCGAAGGCGACACATCCGGACAAAGCCCGGAAACCGATAATTCAGGTTACGTTGCCCTGCCCGGCGAAGGTCCGCTGGCGAGCAGCCTCTTCACTGCCACCCCTGATAACAATGGAAAACTTTACCACATCGTAAAACCGGGGGAGACCTTATGGTTGATTGCAATTTCCTACGGCGTCAAAATAGCAGATATTCGCCGCCTGAACTATATGGCCGAGGCTGATGCGATTTACCCGAAAGAAAAACTGTTGATTCGTGAAGGGGTTTTTATAACGCCAGTTCCGCCGGTGCCATCCAATACCCCGGCTGCCACCCTTACTGTAAAACCAACCCAGATGCAATCCCCTTCAGCGACCGCCACGCTCGTTCAGGCTGCTCCCGTCGCGTCCAGTTCAACCCTGCTGGGAATCGGAGTGCTGGTGATCGCTGCGCTGATCATGATCGGGGTTATGCTGCCAGCCTTCAGACAATCGAACAAACCTCGTTGAGCCAGTTGGTGAACGCTGGTAAACGGCCCAAATAGAGTAATTTTGGATGGTACCAGGTTCTGCACGGGCATAGAGCGAAAAAAGAACGCGCAAATCTCTACTCTACGACAGTACTCACAGGCGTTCAAGTCGCGTCTCCGCACAACCGTGCCCTACTCTATCACCAGCATATTCAGTACAATATAGTGAATTCACTTCTGACCGACATCCCGTGCTGGAACCGGGATCCCAACGCAGTATGACCTGAACTGGAAAACTTGATTATGAATAACCACGAAGTAGCCGACACTTTTACCCTGATCGCCAACCTGCTTGAGATTAAAGGCGAGGTCATCTACGTTACCCTGGCCTACCGCAAAACCGCAGAAACCCTGGTCTCGCTCGGACGCGATATCAACGAATATTGGAAGGAAGGCAAGCTGCGCGAGATCCCATCCGTTGGCAAAGCCATTGCCGAAAAAATAGACGAATTGCTGCGCACCGGTCAGCTTCAATTTCTGGAAAATCTCAAGCAGGAAATTCCCGCCGGGCTGGCCAAATGGCTGCAAGTCCCCGGCCTGGGACCCAAAAAAGTGGCCCTGATTTGGAAGCAGTTGGGCATCACCACGCTGGCTGAACTGACAAGCGCCGCTCAACAAGGCAGGCTGCGCTCCCTGCCCGGCATGGGCGAAAAATCAGAAGCCCAGATCCTGGTCGGGCTGGAATCGCTCTCGCGCCGTTCGGGACGAATTCCGCTCGGGCGCGCCTTTCCCCTGGCCCAGGAGATCATCGCCGCCCTCACAAAAATCCCAGGCGTGACGGGCGCCTCACCCGCCGGTTCGCTCCGCCGCATGCGCCCCACCGTTGGCGATTTGGACATCCTGGTCTCCGCCAGGCAGTCCGCCCCGGTCATGGAAGCCTTCACCACCCTGCCCGGCGTTGTCCGCGTGCTTGGCAAAGGCGAAACCAAGGCCAGCATAGAATTTGGCGATGGGCTGCGCGCCCAATTGTGGGTGCACCCACCCGAAAAATTCGGCACGGCCCTGCAATACGCCACCGGTTCAAAAGACCACAACGTACAGCTCCGCCAGCTTGCCCTGGAAAAAGGTCTGTCGCTCTCCGAACATTCCCTGGCACGCACCGACGGCACCGACGAAATCCTGTGTGCCACCGAAGAGCAAGTCTACGCCGCGCTCGGCCTGCCATACATCCCCCCGGAAATGCGTGAGGATCGCGGCGAAGTACAGGCCGCCAAAACAGGATCGCTCCCCAGGTTGATCGAAGTGGGTGATATTCGCGCCGATCTCCAGACCCACTCCAACTGGTCGGATGGCAAATTGACCATGCTGGAAATGGCCCGCGCCGCCGCCCGGCGCGGCATCAAAGTGATCGCCTTCACCGACCACTCGGTCAGCCTGGGTGTCACTGGAGGTCTCAGCATGGAACGCCATGCCGAACAACAACTCGAGATGGCTGCCGCCCAACGCGAACTGGGCGACAGCATACGCATTCTGCATGCCTCCGAAGTCGAGATCAAGGCCGACGGCTCGCTGGATTACCCCGATGAATTCCTGGCGAGCCTGGACCTGGTGCTGGCTTCCCTGCACACCTCCCTGCGCCAGCCGCGCGAAAAGGTCACCGAACGCCTGCTCAAAGCCATCCACAACCCGCACGTTGATATCATCGGTCACCCCACCGGCCGCCTGATTCCTGACCGTGAAGGCGCCGACCTGGACATGGAAGCCGTGTTGACCGCCGCAGCGCAATCCGGCGTGGCACTCGAGATCAATGCCAGCCCCTACCGCCTGGACCTGGAAGACATTTATGCCCGCCGCGCCAAAGACATGGGCATTCCCATCAGCATCAATACCGATGCTCACTCCGAGGCCGATATGGATATGCTGCCCTTCGGCGTAGCCATTGCCCGCCGCGCCTGGCTGACGGCAGAAGATGTCATCAACACCTGGCCTGAACATCGTTTACTGACCTGGCTGGCAAATCGAGGTCAATAAAACACAGCCAGCCGGTATCTAAAAATCTAACCAAAGCTTAATCCTGCTGTAAGATTTTCGGGCGGCAGTATTGATATAATCAAACCAGACAGGAGTACTCCAATATGTTTATGTTTGAAGGCGCCGACCGCCGCAAAGAAGAAGAACGCATTCGCAATGAAGGCCGCCTGCCACCAGGACAGGCACTGACGTTAAAGTTTCCGGTGCTGCACTACGGCCCGGTACCGCCATTCAACCCAGCCACATGGGACCTGCGGGTATGGGGTGAAGTGGAGCAAGAAAAACGTTGGACTTGGGATGAGTTTAACCAACTACCACGCACAAAACTACTGATGGACATCCACTGTGTAACCAAGTGGAGCAAATTTGACACGTTATGGGAAGGCGTTTCGGTGAAAACCCTTGCGGAACAGGGTTTCATCAAGATCAAGCCAACAGCCAGGTACGTTATGCAGCACGCCGAATATGGTTTTACGGTCAACCTGCCCCTGGAAGTGGTATTACAGGAAAACTTTCTGATGGCAACGCACTTCAATGGCAAACCGATCGATGCCGATCACGGGCATCCGCTGCGCGGTGTGGTAGGTTTTATCACACAAAAAGAAACCCTGGAAACCCCCTATTTCTGGAAAGGCGCCAAGTGGCTGCGAGGAATCGAGTTTATGCCCGCCGACCGGCGCGGTTTTTGGGAACAAGCCGGATATCACAATCGCGCAGATGTTTGGAAAGAAGAGCGCTTCGGGTAAGAGCCAACCCCCAGGCTGTGGATTTAAACGAAAAGAGGAGCCAATCCATCCGGCTCCTCTTTTCTATATTATTCGGGATAACTTACGGCCGCTTGACCAGCGTCAGCGTAAGATCGACCTTCTGATCTCCGCGCAGCACGGTCAGGACGATCGTATCACCAGGAGACTTATTATCGACCAGGTAGCCGATCAGATCATCATATACTTTGACCGGATTGCCATCGACCGCAATCACCAGGTCTCCGCCGGTCGGTATATTCTGCGAATTGGCAGAACCGCTTGCCCCCACCACGCCCGCTTGGGCTGCAGGACCACCGGGAACCACATCCGTGATGTAAACACCCGTCATGCTTTTCAGACCCAATTCATTGATGACCGATAATGATAAGTGATCACTGGGCAGAGCTGAAATACCCATATAAGGATACTCAAACTTGCCATTCTTGATCAGCTCCGGGACAACACGCTTGATCAAATTGGAAGGGATCGCAAAACCCAGCCCGGTACTGGTTGGTTCACCTGTGTTTGCGGATAAATTTACATATACGGATCGGTTAACACCAACCACTTCTCCGCTAAGATTAAGCAATGGCCCGCCGGAATTTCCGGGGTTGATGGCGGCATCCGTCTGAATCATGTCGGCAACGCTGAAGGTTCCGCCGCCTGCCGTTTGCCTGAGTGCGTTTTCGGTTCGGCCAAGCGCTGAAACGATCCCCAGTGTCATAGTGCCATTCAGTCCAAATGGATTTCCGATGGCAATCACCGTTTGACCAACCTTAAGCTGCTTGGAATTACCCAGCGAAAGCGGATGAATCTCAGTCGCCGGAGCATCCACTTTGATAACCGCCAGGTCCGAATCCAGGTCAGTTCCCACTACAGTGGCAAAAGCCTTGAAACCAGATGTGAAATCGACTTCGATCTTTTGTTGGCCTTCAACAACATGTGCATTGGTGACAATATGACCCTGCCCATCAAAAACCCACCCGGTACCAAGAGCTCCACCCTGCGCAGTTAGAACCTGGATTAAGACGATCCCTGGTGAAACGTTATCATACAAAGATGTAAGTGTATCTTGCTGGCTTAAGCCTTGCGCCGACACCAGGATTGGCGCTTGTGTAGGAACCAATACTGCGTTAGGAACCGTCACCACCGGAGCTGTAGTTCCGGGTAATACTGCCTGGCAAGCCAATGAGGCCAATACTAATACCGCAATTGCTACCATTAAACGAGCATTGTTTTTCATTCTTATCTCCTACTACGATGAGGCTCATGATTTTTCGAGATCACGGGCCTTCTGCAATAACGACTGTTGTTCTGCAGTCAAATTTTTAGGCATACGTACCTTTACCTGCACAAACAAATCACCTTTCAACTGGGTATTCTTTAACTGCGGCATCCCGCGACCGGCAATGCGCATCTTCTGCTCCGGTTGGGTGCCGGCAGGGATTGTCAGCTTAACCCGGCCGCTCATCGTCAGGACTTCCACTTCACCACCCAACAGCGCTGTAAATACATCAACACTGACAGGCGCGTAGAGGTCGGCCCCATCACGTTCAAAACGGGCATCATCCTCAACCACCACTTTGAGGTACATATCAGAACTATCTGGCGTACTACCTGCAATCCGAACTTTGGTCCCGGTTTTGGCACCAGCCGGAATTTTCACCTGTATTCGCCGTCCACCACGCTCAAACAACCGAGTGGCGCCCTGGTAGGCCTCCTGTAAAGAAATAAGCACAGTCTGCTCATTTTCAGGAGCCCGGCGCGTACGAATATTACTTCCGGGCATCCCACCCATGCCATTCAAATTACCAAAAATAGCGCTAAAAAAATCAGAAAAACCACCACCTGAGCCGCCCGCGCCAACAGGGTTGCCTGCGCCGCCTCCGAACAGGTCATCCAAGTTTACATTTTGACCCCCGGCCGCATTGGTGTACCACTGCCCCCAATCAAAACCACCCGGTTGGCCACCGCCGCGTTGATAAGTGGAATAGGCGCTTCCCAATTGATCATAACGGGAACGCTTTTGGGGGTCAGAAAGCACCTGATAAGCTTCGTTCATTTCCTTGAACTTTTCTTCAGAAACCTTATCGCCAGGGTTGCGATCCGGGTGGTACTTTAGCGCGAGTTTACGATACGCTGAGCGAATTTCATCAGCGCTGGCAGAACGGGACACACCGAGAACCTGGTAATAATCTTTATAATCCATATAATCTATTCTATGACGTCAGGGAGATGCGAGTCAAGTCAGAACAGGAATATCTAACGCAACTCTAACCTAGTTTCTCAGGCCAATCCCAGCAGAAAGAGACCTTCATGGTGACATACCAACCAAACAGTATTTCGCGGCACCTGTTTTGCAGCAAGCGGTACAATATATTATTATCATACACTCGGAAGATGAACAACAAATGAAATCAATCTGTGTCTACTGTGGTTCTGCGGATGAAATCCATCCAGATTTCAAGCTGGCTGGCCTGCAAATGGGGCGAGCCTTGGCCGAGAACGGCCTTCGTTTAATCTTTGGTGGTGGTAAAACCGGCATCATGGGGGCCGTGGCGGATGGCTGCCTGCAAGCAGGCGGTCAGGTTATTGGTGTGATCATTGAATCGATGAATACCCCCGCCCTTGCGCACATGGGATTGACCCGCCTGGAAGTGACACCCACCATCCACGAACGCAAGGCGCGCATGTACGCACTAGCCGATGGCTATATTGCCCTGCCCGGCGGTTATGGGACTTTCGATGAGCTGTTCGAAACCATCACCTGGTCACAAATCGGCGTCCACGAAAAACCGATTGGCATGCTTAATACTCGTCAATACTTTGAGCCGTTAATGACAATGATACTTTACGCCGAAAAAGAAGGCTTTATATTCCCCGAACATCGCAAAATGTTATGCATGGCAGATACCCCACAGGAACTGCTTGCCTGCATGGGTACATATCAACACCCGGCCAAAGCGGTAAAACGTTGGCTGCGGCAGGATCAATAAATTCATGTCAGCCGGTCACGTTCATAATATCGCCACATCCGTGGCAAGTGGAGCTGTTCTTGCACTGGCTGCGGTCAACCATTCTTATGATCTGGCAACAGTGGCCGCGGGCATCGCCGTGGGGTTGCTGCTGAGCCCAGACCTGGATGTGCGCCACGGCAGTGTCAGCAACACCAATTTTCGACAGATCGCGCGCCCATTGGCGCTGCCATGGAAGGTGATTTGGTGGGTCTATGCGCGCCTGATCCCCTGTCACCGCCACTGGCTCAGTCATGCGCCAATCATTGGCACACTTGGACGATTGTTATACTTAAGCCCATGGATGCTTCTACCCTATCTGGTCTTCGATTTTCCACCCGAGTGGAGCTGGCCTTACCTGGCCCTGGCGGCTGCCGGGCTTGGGATAAGCGATATTCTGCACTGGTTAATGGATGGAATGCCGTTATATCGGTAAAGGTGGGGAAATATTCCAATAATTTCCATCTCTCGATTTTAAAGTAAAGGTTATCCCATGCTTGACTTTTCCAGACTACCCATCTTCATCTTCGCATCCATCATATTACTGCTCACGCCCGGCCCCGCGGTGCTGTACATCATCGCGCGCAGCATTGATCAAGGTCGAGCTGCCGGGCTGGTCTCGGTGCTCAGTGTGGAGGTGGGTAACTTTTTCCATGCCGTAGCCGCAGCATTTGGTCTCTCCGCGTTGTTACTTTCATCCGCAACGGCTTTCAACATAGTGAAATACATGGGAGCGGCTTACCTTGTTTTCCTGGGCATACACAAACTTTTTTCAAAAACCACCCAAACACAGTTGACGATGATGGAACCGCAAAAACTATCGCGCGTATTCTCTCAGGGAGTGACTGTTGCCGTGCTCAACCCCAAGACCGCCCTATTCTTTCTGGCTTTTTTACCACAATTCGTGGATCGCAGCAAAGGCCAGATAGGGCTGCAGTTGTTTATGCTCGGCAGCCTGTTTATGCTAATGGCCATCATCAGCGACGGGACATACGCCCTTCTAGCCAGTTCAGCCCGACAGTGGTTGAAATCCCACAGCCAGGTATGGCTGGCTGAACGCTATGTGGTCGGTTTCATCTATATCGGGTTGGGCATCGCAGCCGCGCTCGCCGGCCAGCCCAAATAAAAAGACTCGCCCGCAAAATTGGTTTGCGGACAAGTCTTTGCCCGTGCAGAACCGGGTACCATTCTTCTCACAATTACCAGCTATTCGCCGCCCGGCTTGTTTTGAAGCACGGCCTCGATCTGTTCCATCACATCAACGGTGAGTTTGGCAGATACATCCAGCGCCATCATATTTTCGCGAACCTGAGAAACACGGCTTGCCCCAGTGATCACGGTGCTGACATTCGAATTTTTCAGACACCAGGCAATCGCCAATTGAGCCACGTTACAACCCAGGTCAGCAGCCATGACTTGAAGCGCTTTGACCTTTGCGAGACCATCAGGGTTGGTCAGACGTGGAAGCAGCCATTCGTAACCCTTAAGCGTGCCGCGGCTGTCGGCCGGGATACCATCATTATATTTTCCGGTCAACAGACCGGAAGCAAGCGGCGACCAAATGGTAGAACCATAACCATAATCCTTGAACAGGCGCGCATATTCCTTTTCGAAACGTTCACGCGTAAGCATGTTGTACTGCGGCTGTTCCATGACAGGTTTGTGCAGATGGTGGCGCTCGGCAATCTCAATCGCCGCAACGATATCCGCAGCCGGCCATTCGGATGTACCCCAATAAAGAGCCTTGCCCCTTTCAATAATATTGTGCATCGCCCAAACGGTTTCCTCAATGGGCGTAGTGGGGTCTGCCCGATGGCAAAACACCAGATCCACGTATTCCATATCTAAGCGCTTGAGTGAACCATCCATGGCTTCCAGCAAATGCTTTCGATTAAGGGTGTTTTTTTCATTAACGCTATCGTTCAACCCCCAAAAAAACTTGGTCGAAATAATATAGCTTGAGCGGCGCCAACCTAATTTCTTAAGGGCCAGACCCATCACTTCTTCAGACTTGCCATTGGCATATACTTCAGCATTATCAAAAAAATTTACACCGGAGTCGTAAGCGGCAGACATGCATTCCATCGCCAAATCAACATCGACTTGATTAAAAAACGTAACCCAAGATCCAAGCGAAAGTTCACTCACTCGCAGCCCGGATCGGCCCAGATGGCGGTAATTCATAGTGGTTATCTCCATAGTGTACAGAATATTAAAATGTTGGCAGCCAAACCTTCGTTCACCAAGCTTTTGATCTCACCTGGTAACTATATCAAATTACTCGTGAAATTCTTCCACCTGGTAAATCTCCACTCCAAGGTGCTTTTGTCGCCAAATATTGGGGGCTGCACCCATTTTAGCGCACAGATGACTGAGAAATTCGGCTTTTTCAGGGATCTGCTCCCATACCTGCGGTAAAAAAGTGGCCCGGCTGGAACCGTTTCGCAGGATGACGCCATCGATTCTGGGACGCAGCCTGGCGAGCAAATCGTTTTGATCGGAATACTCCAGTTTCTCGGGTTTGCTCAACCGCGAGACTTCAACCAGGATGCGCGTCAATTCAACCGGTCGAACCGGTGGAAACCGGTAATCCTGCAAAGCAGCCGCAATGGCGTGTTCGCGGACATCTTCGTAAAGCGCCTGGTACGGCTGCAGCGCGCCAATACAACCACGCAGCTGCCCGCGAATGGTCAGTGTCACAAATGAAGCCCCTTCAGCTAGCAAGATAGGCGTTAGCTTGGTTCCATCAGGGGCTGGAAGTTCCACATTACGCACGCTGCACTCAAGCGCTTCACGTGCCAGGTATAAAAGAGTCCGTTTTTCATCAGGCGAAAGAACGTCGCTCATTTTATTTTCCTTGTTTGCAAGTAAACTCAGGCTGCTGTAATCTTCTGATAACCTCGATTGAAATACAGCAAGGGATCGCCATCCTCGCTGGATTGAGCAGAGAGAACTTCGGCGATAAAGATGGTGTGGGTGCCCGAGCCAATCGTGGTAACCACGCGGCAATCGAGTTGGGCCAACCCTTGCTTAATCAGCGGAACGTTGCTGACCAGGTTGATGGTCTCTACACCGCTCAAACGGTCCATCTCATCCGGTACCCTTCCCGCAAACCGATCTGAGAGTTCCACCTGGCTTGAATTGAGGATGCTGATGCCAAAATTTCGCGAACGCATAATCAAATCGTGCGTTCGCGCAGTCTGTGCAAGCGAAATCAGCACTTGTGGGGGTGTTAATGATACCGATGTAAAAGAACTTACCGTCATGCCATGCTGAACACCATCGTGCGCAGCTGTAACAACGGTAACACCTGTGGCCCAAAACCGCATGGCCTGGCGCAGTAATTCGGACTCGACTGTCATTTCGTTCTCCAGAGTTTTTTTTATCATACTTCCAGCCGGAAAAGACGTCAAGACAAATCCTGGATTTGATATTAGCGCCTGTGCTGTTTAAGGAGCGCACCTGTCATTATGAAATTGCTTAGCCGGTGGTCTCACAACCCCTATTTTGCGCCAAACGAACCAGGTTCCCTTAATAAAAGCCCTTCTTTGCGATACCTGGCGGCTTTTGCGTGAGTCCGAGTTTGTATACCTATTTCTTGACGAATACAATTTATTCAAAATTCCGGCAAATTCTTCTCCAAAAATGAGATACGATTGTCCTGTGCTTCAGAATTGTTTGCCTACAAGAAAGATACAAGGTAGTATATAATAGGTTCATTATGGATTCTGCTTCACAAACTCCACCTTCCGAGCCGGCTCCCCGTCCTCAAACGCGACGAAAGTCCAAATCACCTCGCATTTTGCAGAGTGCCTTAGGCGCAGCTATCCTGGTTGCAACACTATTTATAGCATTTGCCCCAAATACGCTCTCAGGAAACTTAAACGACCAGTTGGTCGCCCTATTAACAACCCAACCTGATGCTGTAGCCGTTCTGCCTGGTACGCCCCGTCCCCAAATCAAAATCGGCATTGTAGCAGGTCACTGGGGTAACGATTCCGGAGCGGTGTGCGACAATGGCACCACCGAACAAGAAGTAAATCTAAAAATCGCCACCCTCGTCCAGCAGAAACTGGGGGCATTGGGCTTCGACCCTATTTTACTGAAAGAATTCGACACACGCCTCTCCGGCTTTCGCGCTGCAGTATTGGTATCAATCCACAACGACTCTTGCAAATTCGTCAATGACCAGGCCACTGGCTTTAAGGTGGCTGCCGCAATGAGTTCGCGCGATACCAACCTGGCTAATCGGCTAGCAGGCTGTCTACGTAATCGCTATCAACAAATCACCAAGATGTCACCGCATAATAGTGTTACAAACGACATGACCTTGTACCATGCCTTTAGTGAAATCGACCCGAATACAACCGCCGCCATTATTGAGACTGGCTTTTTGAAGCTGGATTATGAAATATTGACAAACAACACCGAACTTGTTGCCACTGGTGTAACAAACGGAATCGTATGCTTTATTAATAACGAAAATCTTGAACCAACACCCACCCCTTAGTCAGGCCAAAACAGGTATCCTATGAACCCGAACCAAACTGCCGCATTTAAAACCCTGGAACAAGCTCAGCAAGCTTTAAAAAGTGGAGATAAGAATGCATCCCGCCAGCTTGCGGCACATGCTGTTCAGCTTGCCCCGGAATTGGAAGAGGTTTGGTTGTTAATGGCAGCGCTGGCCACCCCACAAGATAGTATAGCCCTTCTCCAGAAAGCTTTGCAGATTAACCCACAAAGCGAACGCGCCGTTAAGGGTTTGGCCTGGGCAAAAAAGCGCATATCCCAGGAAACGCAAATCGGCATGACGGCACCAAACATTCCTCTGCATCCGGTAACGCCAGAAGAAATAAGCGCTCCACCGATTAGGAACGCTCCGGAACCGCAAATCGGCATGATGGCATCAGACATTCCTCTGCATCCGGTAACGCCAGAAGAAATAAGCGCTCCGCCGATTAGGAACACTCCGGAACCGCGACAGATTACCCAGAATTTGGTTATCAGTCCTGCAGAACCCGGGCCTGTCAAACTTCCTGGTTCGATCACCCAACCTCACAAGATATCATCCACTGAACATGAGCCGGCCACTACCCTTGCCGATGCACCCAAAACTCCTCGCAGCAAAGATTCTTTTGTTCTTCCGCGTTATTCCTACGTGGCCCTGCTGGGTGTTTTTATCTGCCTGGTAATTGCATGGTTGGCATGGCAAGGCGTGCAGCCAGCTGCGGCTTTCTTCAGCAGCCACCCATTTACCGGTCAGGAACATGGGCCAGCCTGGGCGCCGGTAAGCATCGTCAAACCAGCACCTCCACTTAATACAAATGAGATCATTGCAGACCCAACCGCCACGAATATTACCCCTGCAGATCTGGCGCCCACTGCTCTTGCGCCCTCGGTTGACCCTTCAACCCTGACTGAAACCCCGGCACCAGCAGCAGTCGTTCTTTCAACTGATATACCGGTTGTTATGACAGCAACCCAGCAGATTGCCGCCATTCTCCCCACAAACACACAGATCGTCGTCACGGCAACACCACAACCAACGGCCATCCCGCCCACATCCGTACCGGCTCCGACTCTCCCGGCTCCAACCATTCCAGTGCCAACCGATCCTCCATTACCCACTGCCACTACGATAGCAACATTGGCAGTGAGCACACTCGTAGTCGATGCAGCTGCATCACCCACCCCACTACCCACCGATACTGGCGGGCCGTTCGCCACTCCCCTGCCACCGGGTAACAGCGGGGTAGTCAGTTCCGCTGGCAGCGGACACTGGATCGATGTAGATCTGACAAACCAGATGGTATACGCCTATGATGGCAATAACATTGTAAATTCATTCCTGGTGTCCACCGGGACATGGGCGCATCCCACCGTCACTGGTCAGTACCATGTATACGTCAAATATCGCTACACAGATATGTCCGGCCCCGGCTATTACCTGCCCAACGTGCCCTTTACCATGTATTTTTACCAGGGATACGCACTTCACGGCACATACTGGCACAGCAACTTCGGCACCCCCATGAGTCATGGATGCGTCAACTTGAGCATACCCGATTCCGAATGGGTCTACAATTTTTCATCGGTGGGGACACTGGTCAATGTGCATTATTAAATATTGGCCCGCCTCTTCTCCGGTCAATTTCGCAAGCTGGTAGGAAAATGTCACCTAAAGCACTCTTCCCAGGTCTGGTTTTTGATGAATACGATCACCCCCTTACCGTTGGATATATAGGCGCAGACCCGGCCTATATCATTGACGACGCCGGATTTCACCGCTACATCCCTGCAGAACAAATCGATCGTTTCATCCTGAATGAAATGAAAAAACTTATCCAGGGTAATGAGGGCTTTCTAAGCGAACAAGCGGCCAAGATGTTGGGAACTGATGATTTATTCAGTAAAGCAATGATCCAAAACCAATTGAAGAATATCGACAAGCAATTTGACATGCTATTTGAGGTTGGCATTCCAGAGGAAATGCGCGCTTATCTTGGCATGTCCGGATTCAAAGTCACCGTGGATTATCACGGGCAGGTACTGGACGTGCGCCAGGGCGGCGGAATCAGTGGAGACGGTGACGGAGAATAGGGGCGACCATCTCGGCTCGATCGTCAAAATTGGATTTATTATTCTAGCGGCTTTTTAAGATGCAGGCAGGACAACAACAAACTTGGATCCAACCCCGAGCGTTGATTCAACCCAGATCCGACCCGCATGGTTTTCAACAATAGACTTGACGATAGCCAGCCCCAGACCAGTGCCCGGCGTGTCTTTTGGGGCATTTTCTGCACGATAAAACTTCTCGAAAATATGCAATTGATCAGCCTGCGGAATACCAATCCCTGTATCTGCCACCTCAAATATGATTTGTTCGGCCTCGCTGCGCAGAATGACATCGATCCGGCCCTTGACCGGGGTGTATTTTATGGCATTGACCAATAAATTATCCATCATCTGACGCAAGCGAATCGGATTGCCTCGCAAAACCGGCAAATCAGGTGAGATTGTAAGCTGCAGATTTTGATGCTTATCTGTTATCTGGCGGCCCAAATTATCAAGCGTGAAGCGCAAGATAGTTTCGATGAATACTTCATCCTTGCGAGTATCAAAACCGGCCTCAATACGCCCCAGGTCTAGCAAATCATTAATCAGCGCCGTGATATTCTGGGCGCTGCTTTGGACATGCCGGACAAATTCCTTCTGCTGATCATTAAGCGGGCCAACCCGGTCGAGCAGCTCAACATAACCCATGATGGCAGTCAGTGGAGAGCGCAGATCGTGCGAAATGGTATGAATGAAATCACTCTTCAGCCTGTCGAGCATCTTTAAGTGAGTGATATCCTCCAGGGTAATAACTGATCCAATCGCTTTTATAGGAATGTATTGCGAATTGAAAACACGCCCATCTTCAAAGGCGATCTCATGAAATTTGAGCGGACTATCCGTGATGGATCCCAATAAACCAGTAAAATCATGATGCGAAATGGCTTCTAAAACAGGCATACCGATTAATTCGGATATGCCCAGGCCAAAGGTTTTTCTTGCAGCCGGGTTGATTAATAAGATGTGATTCGACTTATCCAACAGGATGACGCCATCTTGAATGTCGTTAATGACTGTTTCAAACTTGGCGCGCTCATGCTCAGATTCATCATACAACTGCGCATTTTGAATTGCAATCGCAGCAAAATCAGCCAATACCCGCATCACCAGTTCATGATGGGGGGCAAATGGAAGTTTTGCGAGACGATTGTCCACCCCCAACACACCAATTACACGACCATTGTTGTGCAACGGCACGTAGATAAGTGAATATACCAGATAAGCTGTTTTGATCTTATTAGGCGCATCCCGACAAAAAGAGATTGCCTCCCCTGTACTCATCACCTGGCCTGCAAGAGTATCCTTGACCGGCAGCCGAAAAGTTCGTGCGAATTTTTCATCAAAATTCCTGCTGGCGCGCATATACAATTCATCGGTGCTTTCATCCAATAAAAGCAGTTGCCCCTCTTCCGCGTTGGTCAATTCAACAGCGGCTGTTACTACATTGCTAAGCACACTATCGAGATTAAGTGATGCAGTAATCGAACGGCTTAAGGTTACCAGCGTTTCCATCTCATGAATACGCTCCTCCAGCGATGAGGTCGTACGGCGTACCTCACGGCGCACCCAGTCACCCATTTGGGCTGCGCGTTTCTGACTTTGCTGGATGGCACGACCAATTTCATCAATTTTCAGCGGGGGGAAAATACAATCGCTCAGACCAGAGCGCAAGCACTCCAGGACAAGTTTCGGATCATGGTTAACAGCATAAAGAATAACGGGCAGGGTTGGAAAACGACCAAGCACCAGCCTGGCTTGATCCAGTCCGCTTTTATCCCCTAATTTCTCAGCAATAACCAGCAAGGTGGGAACCGTTTCTTGCAGCGTATTTTCAAGCGCAGACAAGCTCTTCGCAATAGCCAGGTCATAACCAGCCGCATGCAAGGCCCTTTCAAAAAGGTCAAGCGTGGGGGACTGCTCCATAGCTAATAGAATGAGATCTGGTTTGGGCATTATCCCATTTTACCTTATGCTACGACTTGAGCGAGGTATTTTGCTGACTGACCCGCGATAATAAACGCTTCATTGCGCTCTGAGTTGTGACAAGTGCATGCTTCTGCTCAGAAGTTAAAGGCCCCATTTTTTCAGTTAATACGAGATCAAGTGGATACAATGCGGTAGTCAGACCAGATTGGGTTTCCTCGCTAATACTTTGAAGAAGCGCATTCTTTTGTTTTACCCCAGCCTGGGCAGACTCTGCGTTTTGCGCAAGCGCGCGAAACAAGCGCGCATTGACCATTGAAATGGATGCATAATCGGCAATGGCTGCAGACAAAGTGTTCTCACTTTCGCCAAAGGGTTTTTCAGATTTACGAACAACGGTAAGCAAGCCAATAGCCTCATTTTGGACTTTGACCGGCACAACCATCGCCGACCTGCCAAGTGCCGCAATTTTAAACTTTTGCAGCGACTGTCCGTGAATACTGAGCGTTTCAGCCGATAAGGCCACCAATTGGCCAAGACCATCATCCAGGGGCTGACCTATTTTTCTTGCCCAGACTTCGGGCAAGTTACGGTGTGCCGCCAGCACAAAAGTTCCGCTGCGATCATCCTTAAGCGTCAGCCATCCGAAATCGGCTTCGGTAACCAATGTAATGGCTTCAACAATCTTCTCGAACAACACCCGCTGATCCGTAATGGAGATCACAGCCCGCCCCACTGAAAAGATGGTGCTCAATTCTCGTACCCGGCGCTGTAACTCCATATTGGTTTGCTTAATCTGCACATCCAGCTTTTCACGGGCCCGAGTCTCACGCACATGTTTGAGCGCGCGCTCAACAGATGAAACCACTTCAGCCTCGCGAATAGGCAGCATCAAATAATCACTGGCACCCAGGCGAAATGCCTGAATAATATGGGATTCCTGACCTTTTTCGGCCAGTACGATCATGGGAGTGAGGATACCCTGTGATGATAACGCCACCAACAAATCTTTACCGCTCAACCCAGGCAAATTAAGGTTGGCGATCAACACATCTGGTTGGAACTGGATGGCCTGGCGAATAGCGCTTGAGCCATCATTGGCAACAGCTACCTGGTAACCAAAGGGTTTGAGCGCCTGGCGAGCGATCAAATCACTGATATCTGGGTCGCTTTCAACAACAAGGATTTTTTCAGAAAGGGCAGTTGCCATATAATTTATAATAGCATAATTCCACAATTTTGGCTGTCTGTATTCTTGCTTTTTTCAGAACCTGGCCCAATTCATCCAAGGAAATGACATGAACGACAATTTTTGCTGGTGGCGTGATGGCATCATTTACCAGATCTACCCGCGTTCGTTTGCTGATTCAAATGGCGATGGAATCGGCGATCTCCAGGGAATCATTTCCAAACTGGGCTACTTAAACGAGTTGGGCATTGATGCCATCTGGTTTTCACCCTTCTATCCATCGCCAGAAATCGATTTCGGTTACGACATCAGTAATTATTTAGACGTTGATCCACGTTTCGGCACTCTGGCCGATTTTGACGAACTTATCACAACTGCGCACACCTTCGGCATTCGCGTAGTGTTGGACATGGTTGCGAACCATACATCCGACCAACATGCCTGGTTTATTGAATCGCGCTCATCCCGTGAAAACCCGAGGCGCGACTGGTATATCTGGAAAGATGGCGCTGGCAGCGGACGACCGCCAAACAACTGGAAATCGTGTTTTGGGGGCAGCAGTTGGGAATACGATGCCTGCAGCCGGCAATATTACCTGCATACCTTCGCCACCCAGCAGCCCGATGTAAACTGGCGTAACCCTCAGCTGCGCAAGGCCCTGCTGGACGTATTTCGATTTTGGCTGGATCGAGGCGCGGACGGATTTCGCCTGGATGTATTCAACGCTTATTTCAAGGATGAGCACTTCCAGAATAACCCGGGTCAGCTTGGTTTACGCGATTACGACCAGCAGAAACATATCCATGACATGGATCAGCCTGAAATGATACCTCTTTTGCAGGAGCTGCGAACACTGATGGATGAGTACCCCGAACGTTATACGGTCGGTGAAATTTTTCTTCCCACACCAGAAAAAACAGTCCACTATACCGGGAACGATCTTTTGCACGCTGCCTTTAGTTCTGACTTGATTGAATCCGAGTTGATCTTTCCCTGGAGTGCAGGATGGGTCGCGCAAAAGATCAACAAACGTGACAACTTGTTCGATAGCGCGGGAATCTGGCCAACAACAATGCTGAGCAATCACGATAAGCCGCGCACCGCCAGCCGGTATGTAAAAGGCGAGAACGACGATCAAGCCTTCACCGCTATGGCCGTGCTGTTGACAGTGCGCGGGACCCCTTTTATTTATTATGGCGAAGAAATTGGCATGCGCAACATTTCACTAAAACGGAATGAGATCATGGACCCACCTGGTCAAAAATATTGGCCGATTTACCAGGGGCGGGATGGATTCCGCTCACCCATGCAGTGGAGAGATGCCCCATTTGCAAGTTTCTCCACAACAAAACCCTGGCTGCCAGTACATTCCAACTACCATCAGCGCAATGTTGCCAGCCAGCAAGAAAACCCCCAATCCTTATGGAATTTCACCAGGCAGTTAATCGCCCTACGGCGCGCATACCCGGCACTCCGCCGCGGAAGTTTTCACATCTTCTTTCGAACAGATACCGGGGTAATGGCGTATGAGCGTAAACTGGATGAACAGCGCATCCTTGTTTGCATTAACTTCAGCAGCTCTATGCGCCAGGTCGAGTTCATACCGGATGCCGACCCAAAACTGGCTGCCATCCTGATTTCCAGTGCCGGACGAAAGGATTTTTATACATCGCACAATCAATTTATGCTCAACCCACACGAGGTTCTACTTCTGGAATTGAAACCGGGGATGGTATGAAAGCTTTAAAAAATCTTACATCCCCGAATACCTTATTCCATTCGCGTTGATCCGGCAGACCACATGAATGAGTGAACATGAGCAGCCACAAATTCGCACCCCATCCAGCTCAACCTTTGCAATTAATTTTTTCGCGCTATACTTAAATCATGGCTGTTGACATGCAGTATATTCCACCCACACGAACGGAAACGGTAAAAACGGAAGCCGCTGGGCCGTTGAATCGATTTCTACCTCCATCTGTGGATGGCATTGGCCGGACATTTGTGGCAAGTTTAAACCTGCCTTCAACCTGGATTTTGGATCCTTTTGGCTCTTCACCTCACATGGCTGTTGAAATGGCACGCGGCGGGCATAGGGTCTTGGTGGCAGCCGGCAACCCGGTCAGCCGATTTCTGATCGACCTTGCCGCCCACCCGCCAAAACTGAGCGATCTGCAGGCCGCCCTGGCTGATCTAGCAGCCACCCGTAAGGAAGGCAAACGTCTCGAGACACACCTGCAATCCTTATACATGACAAAGTGTGAAAACTGCTCTCGCGATCTTTCTGCAGATACCTTTTTATGGAATGGCAAAACCGGGATGCTAACCGGGCGTATTTATAATTGTATCTGCGGCAGCGGCGGTGAACACCCTGCCAGCCCTGAAGATGTGGAAAATGCAGCCCGCTGGGCACGCAGCGATGGGCTTCACCGCTCGCGTGCAATCGAGCGGGTTGCCCCGGGTCAAGACCCTGACCGGCCATTTGCCGAAGAAGCGCTGAACTTTTACCCACCGCGCGCAGTGTACGCGCTTGGAACCATCATCAACCGCCTGGACGGTCTTTCCAATTCCGATGAGCGCCGGCGCTGCATGAGCGCACTGGTGCTTTACGCAGCGGACTGCGCCAACGCGCTCTGGCCGCATACCAGCGAGCGCCCGCGCCCACGCCAACTCACCTTCCCTGGTATCTACCGCGAAAACAACATTTGGCAGGCGCTTGAGCTTGGGGTAAAGGTCTGGGCATCCGATGAAACTTCGATACCATTAACATTGTGGCCGCAAGAACCCCCTGAAAGCGGCGGGATATGTATCTTCGAAGGCCCACTGCGTTCATTGGCAGCAGATCTGCAAGAGATTCCAGTCAAAGCCGTGGTGGCGGCCATTCCCCGTCCAAATCAGGCCTTCTGGACGCTTTCAGCCCTCTGGGCGGGATGGCTGTGGGGCCATGCGTCAGTTGGCCCATTCAAATCCGTTCTTCGCCGCCAAAGATACGATTGGCAGTGGCATGCTCAAGCCTTAAAAGCTCTGTTTCTAAACCTGGCTGAAACCACCGCCCCCGGAACGCCTTTTTTTACCGTCCTGGCGGAACCAGAACCATCCTTTATCAGTGCCGCGCTGCTGGCTGCGCACAACACCGGATGGAAGATCACGGGTCTCGCAATGCATGGCGAACAGGACCCCATTCAAATGCTTTGGAAAAACACAGTCTCCGGTAGCCAAAATGACCAGCCTCAGAAAAAACAACTCGTGCCTACCGCCGGCACTATGCGTAAGACGATACGCGAAATCCTCGAGAAACATAAGGAGCCCATGGCATATATCCAAATCCTGGCTGCCACACTGGCAGAGCTTGCCCAAAAAGAAATGCTGCCATGGTCTAACGACGCCATCTCTACCCTGGAGAAAAACATGCATATCACATTGGAAAACCCGGAGTTTGTGGACCTGGAGGCTCGAGCCACACCAGAAACAGGAAACTGGGCACTCAGAAAATGGGAAGAACAGAAAACGCTTAAAGGACTATAATATTTGTGTGCTAATTTTCATAATAAACGGGCAGCAATGTGAGCGTTAGGATTCTATTTAACTTGCGACAAGGTTACACGCCCAACTTGACATATTTATTGTTATTTAAAACAGAAGGGAGGAGTCAAGCAAGGGGATGAGTGGATTAAAAAAATACTCTTCGGGCCAACCATGGCTGGTTTTGGCTCTTTTGTTTATACCGCTTTTTCTGGCAAGCTGCGTACCGGTTACGTCACCGACTACGTACCTTGAGCCTTGCAAACCAGGAAATATCAAGCTCTACTCTGGTCAATCTTATCCCGAACTACAAGACGCCCAGGCACAAAAAACCGTCGATGCAATTTTCGGAAAATATCCGGAAAAACCGGATGAGGTCAAGAAACTTGCCCTCAGATTTTTGGGATATGAAACCCAGCGCTGGTCTGATTTCAGATCTACTTCTGACTCTGATCCAAGCAAGCTAAAGACGCTGGTCACTTTCATCAGCCCCGGGCTGATCCGCGCAATTGCCTTGAGCCAGGCACTCTCCACGGCAAAGTCATACCCGAACTTCGGAATAAACGAAGTACAAAATATCACCAACAAATATATTAAAATATTTGATGACCAGAACGATTTCGGCTTTTTTATTCTTTACATGCCCGCGGATACATCGACCCCGCAGCAAAATTTCGAGATCCCGCCTTCGTCAATTGAATTGCACAGCACAGTCGGAAAACAGATCAAAAGCAATCGCAGCGATGATTACCTGAATGCCCCACTGAGCTTTGCTAAAACCAATTATTCCGGTTTCGTCTTTTACCCCATTGGTGGAAAGAACGGCGAAAGTTGCGACCCATTACTGGTTTCCAAATCGGGCACATCCCTGACCTTAAAAATCCTTACTGCCAGTATCGCGGGCAAACAAAACATAGCGCTTAGCTGGCAATTTTATTTTCCGCTGCTGACCGACACCGAGAAGCTTCTTATCGATATTAATTCGGACAACTCAGCCGTCAATAGTAATGAATTATCCCCAAAGAATGAACCTTCATCGAAAGATTACAGTAATGACCCAGAGAACATCTATTGGCAAGAAATGGGTAGATTTATCTGGTGGAAACTAACACTGGAGCCCGACCCTACAATTCACTAAACATATTTCCCATCAGGGGGATAGTTTCAGGGTAAAAAGTATTCAGCCTCGATACCCTGCCAGGTCTCATTGTGCAATTTCATATGTCCGGCAAGCAGCGGGTGAACCCGGCTGATCTCTTGCGCTATGCGTTGGGCAACGCGACGAATGGAAAAATGGGCATTCGCAGCCGAGCGTAATTGGCAGAACGCATACGCTTCGCGCAAATTGAAGCTAGCCAACACACGCCGATTGAACCCATTAGGCACGCTATATTGTGCCACATCCGGGTTCCACGCCACCATTTTTTGCCAAAAATGGGCCGCTGCATCCATGCCACGCCGGTATTCATCTTCGATACCTGCAACGGCAAAACGGCGGGGTACAGCGTAGCCGGATGCGCACGTAAGCCGTTGGGGAGTCTGAGTCATCATACGGTGTCGTTTAAACTCGGCATACGCCCCCTGATCCATAAGTAGATCAAAGGTATAGGAACTGTGCTCCAGTTCGCGCAGTGGGATATCGTAACGCCCCAGGCGTGTTAGCAGCACTTCTGCCAGGCGTGCAGCACCTGTAGAATCAACCAGGCGAGTCGCCTCACTATAACTCATATCGCCCAGACGATACAAAGCCGAAGCCAATATACGCCTTTCCCCATCTGTATCATAGTCAACCAGAACACACCAATCACCCGGCGTCTTCCGGGTATCCGCTGAACTGGCAATCACCATCAGTTCAGCGCTGGTTTCCATCAGATAAGAAAGCGGCTCAGCATATTTAACCAGGGTGGGTATCTCACCTCTGGCCGCGATCTTCACCGTCTCCCCTATTTCACGTACCTCTGCCAATGGGCTCGAGCTCCATTTACGGATCGCATTTTCCAATACACGACCGTTGGCAGTCACGCCCACATTCGCCAAGGAGGCAGCTGGCAGCAGAAAACGGCAGACATCAACATACTGCGATCGAATACGCCGGTCCCAGGCTTCGTCTGTTTCATTCTCACGGCGAGGCGAGTCTTTTGCCACAACCCTGCGAACCGGTTCAAGCGAAGCCGCATAAGTTTCGAACAGCATTCGGCAGGTGGCGATATATTCATCCCGCAGCGAGTGGCCGTCCAGTTCAGGCGGGATGTAGAAATTGTCAGAATCCCATTTCTGATAGCGCGTTGATTTTTCGGTGTATGAAGCCAACCGGTTGGATTCGATGGCTTCCATCGCCAGGCGCGATGCGTTCTCAATCGCAAGATGCAAAACAGCATGCTCGGCAACCGAGGCATGTCCATAACCCACTACCCACTTCTCATGGAATTGAGCAGATTTTTCATCATTCAACTGCGAAGCAATCTCGCGAAAAGATTCTGGCGCGCGCGAAGTCTTGGCAAACGCCACGGCAATCGTTTCCGGGCTAAATTGTTTGGGCGAGAGCAAATAGATATCACGATGGGGCACTGGCATTTAAATCTCCTGTATCCGCCGATAAAACCTGGCCGGTAATATAAAAGTAACCAGGCAGATCTAAAACCTGCCCAACCCGTTATTCCCCAAGCGCATTCTCAAGCCAACCCAAAATACTTTGCTTATGGGTTTCACCATAAACGGTACCACTCTGCCCGTTGATAACAACCCGGTATTCGTGCCCATCCAAAACATAACTGGTATACCACAACGGAATAAGCACAAGCTTGAAAGACAGAATGGACAGGCTGGACGTGCTGTAATTCAAATCACTGACGTTGCCTGTATCGGCATGGATACTTGCACGTACACGTTCCACAGCCTGTTGGCGCGCATCCAAAGAAGCATCTGACATGGATTTCTCATATACTTCAGCCGGCCAACCGGAAAGGTAACGAGGATCATAGGCCGCAGCACTGGATGTGTCAAAACCAGCCTTGAGCTTTGGCAGCAGATCTGCCAGGCGTGAAGCCGCCGGTATGAAGATATCGTTGAAACTGACATTCTTGTCACCTGAGACAGGCACCTGTTTTTTGTTGCGATAAACTGTGCCACTCCATGGAACAGTGCCAAAAATGTCAAAAGTCCACACGGGCAGATACATGCCACGTGGAGGCTGCACCTTACCTTCAGGTTTGATCTTTCGTTTCTCCACCCACCCAACCAGGTTAAGAATGGCCTGGTGCTGGTTGAAAGCCATCGGCACAATCGAATCAGGCTCTACAAGTTCCCGCGTAGTGGCAACAACATGCGGCGAGCCGCAGTAGGCGCACATGGCCGAGATTTCAATTGCCGGAAGAATAAACTGCGCACCGCAACCCTGGCAATTGAATATTTTCACGGCTACTGGTGTGCGATGACCCTTGCCAGTGGCCATTGCAAGAATAAAATCCTGCTCAAATTGCGGTGCAGCGCTGTTCAAGGTCTGATTACGGGCACAATATTCACACACCAGCGTACGGCCATCGCCATCAAAGACCATGCGCCCACCACATTTAGGGCAAGTAAACCGGTCTGCCTGTGCCTTGCGGGCCTCAGTTGACTGGGCAGCGAGCGCATCTGGATTGACAATTTCACCGGGTTTGATTTTTCCATCCAAAATCGCAAGCGCCTTGCGCGCCTCAGGATGGGTAGGATCATTCCCTAAGGCTTCTTCAAGATATTTTCGCTTCTCAATCGGATCTTCACTGACCTGGCTCATCCAATAATTAGCCCAGGTGAGAGTATCTCGATCGTCCGCCATATCCAGGGCGCGCTCAAGGTAACGGCGTGCCAGGCCAAAATCCTTGGCTTTAATATTGATGACTGCTTCACGCAGAAGGCTATTATCATAGTCAGATTGCATGGGATATCCTGATCAATATTTACCTATTTACGCGGTTTGCACGTAACGATTAAAAGTTCCACGACATGATTATTTACGATTCTACCGTCACCTGGTTGCAGGTCTGACAATCGCATCGGTCATGCGCACAACCCGCACCATTGCTTCAACGTCATGGACGCGAACAATATCCGCGCCACGCGCAATCCCAACAGCAACAGCCGCGGCAGTACCCTCAATGCGCTGATCTGGCGGCAGGTTAAGAGTATAACCAATAAAAGACTTCCGCGAAGGGCCAAGCAAAATTGGAAATCCCAGCGCGCGAATTTCTCCCAGTCGGTTAAGCAGCTCCAGATTTTGCTCCACCGTCTTACCAAAGCCGATACCTGGGTCAAGAATGATGTTTTCAGGTGCGATGCCAGCCTTACCTGCCAGCGACACCGACTCCATCAACTCAGTTTTGACATCCTCGAGCAAGTTATCGTAATGCATGCCCACATATCGCCCACCCAGGTTTTGCTCCACCTGCGCATTAGACGGTTTGCTGCGATTGTGCATCAGCACAACAGGAATCTTGTGCTTCGCCAAAACATGGGCCAGCGCCGGGTCTGCGCGCAACCCCCACACATCGTTTACCAAATGTGCGCCCGCGCTTATCGCCTGCTCGGCAACTTCCGATTTATACGTGTCTACTGAAATGACCGCAGCGGAATATTCCCGGGCAAGCGCACGAATCACAGGGATGACTCGCTCCAATTCCTGCTCTGTACTGACCGTTTGTGAACCCGGTCGAGTGGATTCTCCACCAACATCGATGATATCCGCACCGGCAGCCAAAAAGCGCCCAGCCTGGTCGAGAGCAGCTGCCACGCTTACAACCCCGCTGCTGGGCATCACAGACAGCAGGCCATCGCCGGAGAAACTATCCGGAGTCATGTTTAAGATGCCCATCACCACGGTGCGCCCCCCCCATGCTTCCAGGGAGAGCATCTGGAATATTTCGCGAAACGGGCCCGATCCTGCTTTCAAGTTACCCACTAGATGATCTGTTCCATCGATCTCATTAACCAGGCCTCGGCCTCAGCCATGCTGGTAAAAATACGTATCGCTGCCCCGCTGGCAACCGCTCCAGCAGCCACATCCATGATGGCTTCTCGCGCGGCATCCGATGCCACCAACACCGCCACACGCAAGTTGCGAGTAGAAGGATCGCTGTTTACTTCTACAGCCATCTTGATGGCCTTCTGTGAGATATCCTGCACATCGCGTAGATCATACAGGTTGCGAGTCAACCGATCGGACCCCATTAAATGTTCGAACGCAAATTCGCGCCAATCTGCCAGGGTGGCATCCAAAAGATCGGTAAATACCAGGTTCATACCACCATCTGCGCGGCGGGAGACGGTATAGCCAATACCAGACTTCTGTTGCCAATTAAGCGATCTCAACATATCCATCACAACCTCCGTTCATCAGACTACCAGTATAACAAATTTGCGCGTTGGTTTTCAACCAGGAAATAATTTTATACCTTTCTTACCTACATTTGCAGCAAGCTGTTCAACACTCAACCCAATTCCCGGGTGGATAAAACCTGGCGCGATTTCAGCCAGCGGAATGAGCACAAAAGCACGTTCATGCAGGCGTGGGTGCGGAATGGTCAGCGCCAGGCTGTCCAGCAGAATATCATCATAAAAGATGATATCAAGATCGATCAGTCGTGGCCCATTGCGAAAACTGGGAGTACGGCCCAGGCTTGATTCAATTTCTTTCAGGCCTGCCAGTAGGGCAGATGGAGACAAATCTGTCTCAGCACGCAGCGCCATATTTAAAAAAGCAGGTTGATCAGCATAACCCCACGGCTCGGTCTCATACACGGCAGATTTTACCACTACATGAATTTGCGGTTCAAGCCAGGCAGTAGCGCTGCGTAGATTCTCCATACGCTGCCCAAGGTTACTACCCAGCGCGATATATACAATATGGTTCAAAATATCACCTGGTAAATTTGATCAGATCTTTAGATGATCAGGGGTGAATGCGCCCGGCAGCAAACCATTGACGGTAGTTTGATCGATCACGTTTCCCATGGCATCGGCAATCAACACAATAGTATCCAACCCGAACTCAGCCATCACCTGACGACAGCCCCCGCAGGGATAACCGCCATTGGGGGTGACAACTGCGATCACGTCAAACTCGCGCTCCCCTTCAGAAACGGCCTTGTAAATGGCAACGCGCTCAGCACACATCGTCGTGGGGTAGGCAGCATTTTCAACGTTAACACCGGTAAAAATTCGGCCACTCTTGGTACGCAGCGCTGCACCAACATGATAATTGGAATAAGGCGCATATGCCCGGCGGCTGGCTTCATTGGCCAGATCGATTAAAAATTTAGCATCTTGTGATGTCACTGTCATCATTGGATCATACCCTTTAAAAAACCAATATTCTGCATGCGCTCACAGGCTTAAAACTATATTTATAAATGTGATTCATGTTTTTTGGGATTACGCTCCAACTTCCTGATAGCTCGCGCGGGTACGCCAACTACCAGCGTATTAGCCGCTACATTTTTGGTAACAACTGATCCAGCCCCAGTTCGCGCGCCATCTCCAATGGTCACAGGCGCAACCAACATGGTATCCGACCCAATAAAAACATCTTCACCGATCAGGGTGGCATGCTTATTGACCCCATCGTAATTGCAAGTAATCGTTCCGGCTCCAATATTGGTTTCGGCGCCGATGGTTGCATTGCCAATATAAGAAAAATGACCCATCTTAACGCCTGGTCCGAGGGTGGAATCTTTTACCTCGCCAAAATTACCTATGTGAACCCCATCGGAAAGATGAGCGCCTTTGCGCAAACGGGCGAACGGGCCGATATCGACCGAATTTTCAAGCACTGCACCCTCACTGACCGACATGAACACCTTGCAATCATTACCGACACGGGTATCACGAATATGAGAGTTTGGCCCAATCTGGCAGCGTTGGCCAATGGATGTTTTACCAATCAGGGTGGTGTTGGGCCAGATAACCGTATCTGCAGCGATACTGACCTGAGCATCGATGTAACTGGAAGACGGGTCAATAAAAGTGACGCCTGCCAGCATGTGGCCATCATTGATGCGGCGACGCATGGCTGCCTCGGCCTCCGCCAGATGCACACGAGTATTAACCCCAATCGTCTCGGCAAAATCATCCATCACAATCGCCTTAACCGACCGTCCATCCGCTGCTGCCAATTCAATTGTATCGGTAAGGTAGTATTCACCTTTTGGCGAAAGCTGAATACGATGCAGCGCATCCCAAAGCCAGGCCGCATCAAAACAATATGCGCCCACGTTTAGCTCTTTAATCTCCAATTGCTGTGGGTTTGCCTGATTTTCTTCCACAATCGCAGCCACCGTGCCATCCGGGTTGCGCACAATCCGCCCAAACCCGCGCGGGTTATCATAAACAACCGTCAACATGCTAATCGGACCACTGTTTGTGCGCTGTGTTTCAACCAATCGCTGAAGCGTCTCCACTTTCAACAGGGGCATATCACCATACGTAACCAGGATGATATCCGCTTTTCCCTTAAGGAGCGCTTCTGCCTGCATAACCGCATGACCGGTGCCAAGCTGGTTTTCCTGTACCACACAACCTGCCGATTCACCAATCGCCCTGCGAACCGCTTCTGCGCTATGGCCGATGATCACTACAGGTTCCTCGGTGCTGGCCGCCCTGGCAGCGCTGAGTGCATGGAAAACCATTGGTTGGCCGCAAATGGGATGAAGCATCTTGGGCAATTCGGATTTCATGCGCGTACCCTGTCCGGCAGCGAGTAACACGGCGGTGATTTTCATAATAATCTCCAGACCCCTGCGTGGGGAACAAAAAAGCCTTGCACCGGTTGGGGCGCAAAGCCTGTCGATTTATGCACCCTTCACAGGGCAAATTTAGAAAAGGCTGGGGCGCCAGGACTCGAACCTAGATACTCAGCTCCAAAGGCTGATGTGCTGCCGTTGCACCACACCCCAATAAGCGCGTCAAATTCTATCACATTATTTATCGTACGCCGAGTCAGGAGTAAGACCCAAACGTGAGGCTTGCTCATAAGTTAACTTATCCGGCTCGCTAAAAGTCGTTCCCTGCTCCACAGCAGAATCCCAAAAGGAGTTTACATCGACAGCCTTCTTGCCGATCTGATCAAAGATATCCAGGAATTCGTTCGGCAAATCCTCCTGACGAGCCATAGGCTCATTAACGGTTGGATGCAGCGTTGGAAGTTCAGGTTCAGCAGTTGCAACTCCGATGCTTTTAAGCCTTTGCAACAACTCATCGCGAACTACAAAAAGCACCTCCAAACGACTCGCCAACGTCCGGGCCTTCGCAATTCCCTTGCCAACCACCAGAATCGCATGCGCCGGCCCTACAGGCAGGAAAACGCCATCCATATTTTCGCCATCAAACAGATGTATATGGCTATCGGCATGGTTGATGATACTGGCAGCACGCTGGGCCGCATTAAACATACCCATTAGTGCTGATATCATCGAAACAGAGCTGTTTGGATCAGGCAATTGACCAGCCTCGGCCTCAATATGACCCATATTGTTGATCAGCAGTACCGCCTGGGCATTTAAATCGGCCCGCAGATTAATCAACAACTCGCTAATTCCCTTGCGTTCCTGCTCCACCGGTGCACTTAACTTGCCTGTGTTACCAGTATGCAGGATCGTTCTGGCCAGGCCAAGCAAGCGTTCCACTGCGTCCAGAAAGTCTCCCATCGAGACCGGCTTCGAGAAAAAAGCATCTGAACTCGCCTCTGCAACCTGCCTAAGCAGCCGCGGGTCAGAAATACCCGTGATCATAATCACCTTGCCCTGCGGGTTCAAGGCACGAAATTTCTTCATCAACTCCAGGCCGTTTATACCCGGCAAGCGATAATCAGCGATCAACAAATCTACCCTGATACGGCTTGCTTCCAAAAGGGCCTCTTCGCCAGATGGAGCCTCAGAAACCTTCAAACCCTTTTCGATCGTCTCAAGCGCAGAACGAAGCAAACGACTGACATCTCGTTGGTCGTCAACGATCAACACATGCTGCTGCATCAGCTTACTCCAGGCAAGCGAGGCCTATGCTTTCCAACACGCCACAAAATGGTCAGGTGCCGCCTCGCGAAATTCTGGCTCTTGTTGTGAGCAAATGCTGTCTGCAATCGGGCAGCGTGGATGGAAGCGGCAACCCTTCGGTGGATTAAGCGGGCTGGGGACATCGCCTTTAAGAATGGTGCGTTCGCGCTTAAGAGTCGGGTCTGGAATCGGAATAGCCGACATCAATGCTTTGGTATAAGGGTGCAATGCGTTGCGGAATAATTCATCCCGGTCGGCAAGTTCCACCACCTTACCCAAATACATGACTGCCACACGATCAGAAATATGCTCCACCACACTCAAGTTGTGAGCAATAAACAAATAAGTCAGGCCGAACTCACCTTGCAAATCTTTGAGAATGTTGAGTACCTGTGACTGGATGGACACATCCAACGCAGAAACTGGCTCATCACAGATGATGAATTTTGGATTCAATGCCAACGCGCGAGCAATCCCGATACGCTGGCGCTGTCCACCCGAAAATTCGTGCGGATAACGACGTGCGTGGTAGTCTTCCAAACCCACTTTTTTGAGCGTATCAAGCATGATCTGGAAACGCTCTTTATGGGTACCAATGTGATGAATGTTTAACCCTTCCATGACCGACTCGCCAATGGGCATGCGCGGATCGAGCGATGCATAAGGATCCTGAAAAATGATCTGCATATTACGGCGCATCTCTTTCAGAGCCCTTGGGCGCATCTTAATAATATCTTCACCATTAAAAGACACCTCGCCGGAAGTGGGCTCGATCAGCCGTAAGATAGCGCGACCAACTGTAGTTTTTCCACAGCCTGACTCGCCCACCAGGCCAAGTGTTTCTCCAGCCTTGACACGCAAGTTGACTTTATCAACGGCCTGAACCTGGCCCACAACCCTCTGTAAAAGACCTGCGCGAACCGGAAAATACTTTACCAGGTCCTTGACAACCAGAAGATCGAATTTTTCATTGTTTTGCATTATTTTATCCATAGTACGCATCACTTTTGGGAGGAAATACGATCGGAAGTAACCGGCGCAGCGGCTTGAGTCGCTGTGTCATAAAGCCAGCAGCGCACCATATGCTCGGGGGAGGCAGCCAAAAGCTCCGGCTCTTTCTCCACACAGATTGAAAGATGGTTTTCAACTCGCGCGCGGCAGCGCGGAGCAAACCGGCAGCCAGGAGGCAGATTGACCAGGTTGGGTACCGATCCTGGGATTACTTCCAAGCGTTCTTTCAGTTTACCAAGAACAGGGATGGAACCGATCAAGCCCTGGGTATAAGGATGCAGAGGGCGATCAAAAATAGTTACCGCATCGGCCTGTTCAACAATCCGACCAGCGTACATAACCGCCACGCGCTCAGCCATTTCGGCCACCACGCCCAGATCATGGGTAATCAAAATAATCGCGGTGCCGATATTTTTGCGCAGGTTCCGCATCAGATCCAAAATTTGCGCCTGGATGGTCACATCCAGAGCTGTGGTAGGCTCATCCGCGATCAACAGATCTGGCACGCATGCCAGCGCCATGGCGATCATCACCCGCTGTGCCTGCCCACCGGAAAGCTCATGCGGATATGATTCAGCCCGGCGCTCGGGATCAGGAATGCCAACCATCTTAAGCAGTTCCACGGCCCGGGCGCGTCCCATCACCTTGCCCATGCTCTGATGTATGCCGAGCACTTCGGCAATTTGATCACCTACTTTAAAGACGGGGTTGAGAGCGGTTTGCGGCTGTTGAAAGATCATCGATACGCGGTTGCCGCGCACCTTGATCATTTCTTCTTCACTGGCCTTTACCAGATCCTTGCCCTCAAAAATGATTTCGCCAGAGATGATCTTGCCTGGTTGGCTGATCAAACGCATGATCGAAAGAGATGTAACACTCTTTCCACAACCAGATTCACCTACCAGCCCCATCACTTCGCCTTGATTAACGTGAAAATCCACTCCATCAACGGCCCTCACCACGCCGTCTTCGGTGTAGAAATACGTTTTGAGATTTTTTACTTCAAGAAGTGGTTGTTTTACATTCGTCTCAGTCACAGGAATGCTCCTAAAAAAAGGCTAAAATCCAATGGTATCAACACTAGTGTTAGAGTTTCAGACGGGGATCGAGTGCGTCACGCAAGCCATCACCTATGAAGTTAAAGCACAAAGAACACAGGAAAATAGGCAAACCCGGTACCAACGGCAGCCACGGCTTGTCAAACATAAACTCTTGTGTGGCTGAGAGCATATTTCCCCAGGTGGGAATTGGATCCTGAATGCCAAATCCCAAGAAAGACAGCGCGGCCTCAGCTACAACATAACCCGCCATATTCAGCGAAGCATCCACAATAATAGGCGCCATGGCATTGGGGATCATGTGACTGAATATAATCTGAAAATCTGTAGCGCCCAACGAGCGAGCTGCTTCCACGAAAGTTTGCTCGCGTAGTGAAAGCACCGTACCACGCATAAGCTGGGCAGCCGACATCCAACCAAACCCGGATAAGACGGCAATAATCAAGACGGCCTGACGAGCTTCAGTAGGCCTCAACAACATGATCTGACCCATGGCCCATAGAACAGGCTTGGGGATTGGAATCAGCTCAGGATTTTGCAACAACAAAGAAGATACAATCAACAGCAACGGCAGCGTGGGAATAGTAATGAAAAACTCTACAAAACGCATCAACACAGCGTCAATGATGCCTCCATAGAAACCGGAATAGGCACCCACGATCACACCGACAATTTCCGAAATAAACACCGACATAAAAGCGACGGTCAAAGAAATGCGTCCTGCATATAAAACACGCGAGAAATAATCCCGACCGATATGATCCGTACCAAGCCAATGAATTTTGCCGGTATCTGCATCCTTTGCGCCAAAAGGTAGGAAATAATTCCCAACCGCCAAATCACCCGCCTTGAAAGGAGCAATATTTTTAACAAAAATGGAGGAGAGAAAGATCAATATGATCACCGCCATCGAAATCATCGCCAACCTGTGGCGACTGAAACGCTTAAGCACCAGAGCCGCGGGGCTCTCTTCCTTCATCGTATTATCAGTAGAAAAAGTAGCAAGCTGATTAGTCATACCAATTCTCCAGGGGAACAGCAGAACCCATCTTTACGAAAAACGAATACGCGGGTCAACCGCTGTATAGAGAACGTCCCTCAACAGGGTCGCAATCACGGTCAGTACTGCCGTGATAAACAGAATAGCCATATTGACCGGATAATCGTAATTTCCAAGCGACTGGATGTACAAACGTCCCATGCCAGGCCAGGAGAAAACCGATTCCGTAATGATCGCGCCGCCAAACAGCCCGGGTATTGAAAAGACAATGATCGTGACAAAGGGAATGAGCGCGTTACGCAGAGCGTGCTTGATGATCACGACCTGCTCAGTCAAACCCTTGGCGCGGGCCGTGCGCACATAGTCCTGACGGAGAACATCCAGCATACTGGCACGGATAAAGCGGCTCCATCCCGATACGCTGACAAAGACCAAAACAGAGACTGGCATGATCAGGTGCAGCACCTTATCCAGCAATGAGCCGCCCTGAACCACGCCAAACATGGGAATACTATAATCACGTACAGCTTCCGAACTGCCCGGGGGCAAATAAGGCCATCCGGCCATTTTTGGAATGACAGACAGGAACAGAATCAGCAAAATTCCAAAGAAAAAAGTGGGCATGGCCGAACCCATGAAGGCCATGCTGGTGAAAAAATAATCGAAACGCGAATATTGCTTTACCGCCGAATAGATTCCCAACGGAATCCCGATAATTAAGGAAAGGATAAGCACAATTAACAACAGTTCAATCGTTTTCGGCAGACGGCTGAGCAAAAGTTCCGAAACCGGCTGGCCGCGATTTGTCGTCCAGGATACACCAAAATCCCCAAATAAAACCCCGTTACTGTTCTTACGCCCCACCAGGTTGGCGAGCGTCACGTTTTCCTTGCAGCCAATAACCTGAATATTGCCTTCACTATCAGGCGCTTCCAGTGGTTTGCGGCAGCCTACCACCACATTCGCAAAAAATTCCCGCCCGGCAATCGTGAGCGGCCCGCGTGGCTGTCCAATAAACCAGCGCGAAAAACGAATGGGCAGGTCTAAATCCAGTTCAAAATTTGCGCGGATACGGGCAATATCCTCTTCGGTAATCCGAAAGCGGGCGTTTTGCGTCACCTGCCCAAGACCCGCCAAAGGCCCACCCGGTGCCAAATTTAGCAGGGCGTAAGAAACAAGCGCCGAGAGAAAAACGACGATAATCATCTGAAAGAAACGGCGGATCAGGTATCCAGACATGGCACACTCGCATGAAATTCTAAGAACCGGCAAAAAGAACCACTGAAGGATAAAGTATGGATGTGATGCGCGCTTTCACACGCACCACATCCAATTTTAAAAATTTAACCTAACAGGTTCGTCAGAAGTTACTTGAGCCACATGTTGATGTCAATGTGTTCCCAGGTCGCAGAAGGAGCCAGGAAGAGAACGATCTTACCCGCATCCGCAGCATCCTTAAGAGTCTGGCTGAGGCTGACCAGGCTGGTTGTGTCGAGCAGGTCGACTCCACCGGCCAACAGTTGAGCTTCGGCATTCTCAGGGGCTACAATCAGAATGGTGATGTTCTTGGTCTTGGGCGCAGTGCCGTAGAAATAGGGGTTGACTGAATACTTAATGAACTCGCCCTTCTTCCACTCGGTGATCATGTACGGACCAACATCCATCGGGTTGGTGGTAATTTCGGGCAGGCTGATGAAGTCCTTAGGAGCAACCTCAGACAACTTCTTGCCCTTGTTAGCGCCTTCACTCTCAACAACCCGGTGAGCCGGGTACCAGCCAAATGGAGCCAGGAAGTAGAGCGGATCCTGACGACCGGGCAGCCAGACAATGGTGTAGCTCAGGCCGCTGAAGGTAGCTTTCTGAACCATGTCGCAAGTGATATAAGAGGTCGCGCCGACTTCCTTGTCGCATGTGACCTTGTAGCCCAGTTCGAGGTCTTCCTGAGCCAGCGGGACGCCATCCGAGAATTTCATGCCATCAACGAATTCATACTTGACGGTCATCTGCTTCATCGAGATCGGGTCGCCCTTGAATTCAACTTCGGCGCCAGTGGAGTCCTTGATTTTCTGAACTGGGGAGGCCGCGGCATCCAGGGTGACGATATTACCATTTGAGTCAACAACCTTATCGCCGGCCTTGACCTGTACGTCAACATTAGTAGCGGCACCATTTTCGATGGTGGCGAGTTGTTTCTGCTCACGCGGTTGGTAGTCATAGTTCTGGCTTGTATAAGCAAGGCCGCTGACTAACTGACCGGCAACATAAGCAACATAGGCATTGTCTACGAGCGTGAAGAGCGAGGAAGGCTCCTGGGTAAAGCCAAGCACGATGTTGGTTTTGCCCTTGATTTCCCAGGCTTCAGGATTCCAGGTGTAGTAATCTGCATCGCCAGGAGCAATGCTCAAGCCGGCGAATTCCTTATTCCAGGCATAGTAGCTGGCACGATTGAAGAGCGGGATACTCGGAACATCTTTGGTAAATTCCTGCTGGACGATCTTGTAAGCGGCAGTACGATCGGCCTTGATCAGGGTGTTGTTGGCGAGTTTGATGTTATCAGAGGCCAGCTGGTTGCACCAGCCCATGGCATTCTGACCGCTCCAGGCATTTTCAACAGTTGGGATCGAGCTGCAGGCGTATAGATCCTGTCCACCCGGATCAGTCTGTCCGACCCAGGCAAAAGCACCCAGTTCGTAGTCACGGCGCTTGACACCAGTCTGAGCGCCAAACCACCAGGAAGCGGGTACGTGCTGGCGGATGATCAGAACACCGCAATCCAACATCTGCTTCTCCCAAACGGCCGCCCAGGTCTGGCGGAATTTGGCATTGGTGGTGGTGAAGTGCAGCGTCATGGGTTGGTCACTGACAGCAGGATTGTAGCGGAAGCCATCATCAGCATTCAGCTTCCAGCCAGCTTCTTCCAATAAAGCGGCGCCCTTCGCAGGGTCGAAGGGATAGACAGTGATATTCGCATCACCGGCATAAGCCCAGGAAGTCGACGGGATGAAAGTGTTCATCGGGAGTGTGGCGTTTTGCTCAGCGCTCTGAAGCGGATAAGCCGCCTTGACAAGATCTGCCTTATTGGTGCAGTAAGCCAGCGCCTGGCGCACCTTCACATCGCTCAGGATCGGGTGTGGGGTGGTGAAGGAAAGCTTGGCTGCTTCAGGAGCCGCGGTCGCAACGACGATCTGAGCCGGCTGAGTAGCGCCAGGAACCACAACGGTTTCTTTAACGATCACAGGTGCAGCAACTGTGGCAGGTGCGCCGCAAGCGCCAAGAAGCATGCTGGCGATAAGCACCAGCCCAAATACGGTCAATAAACGATTTCGTAACATGTAGTTCTCCTCCTAGAGAAAAGTGAATACGAACAGAATAGGGTAATGGGAAATACAAATGACACTGTCAGATAACCACCTCCTTGCTTGGGTTTACAAAAATGGTATCTCGGGTGGATATAAGTAACATACAAGTACCAATATAGCACAAGGATTTTATCGCGTCAAGAAAAACAGTCATTCCGGAATACAGATGGTCATTCCAGGCAGTCTATCAGATTGATTGGCGCCAGTTATACTACACCCGTTCTTATTCGGCTAGCCACCGCAGCTTGGACCATAATCCAATTCGCCCAAGTTCCACAAATCGTTGCTGGCAAAGGCATCCAGGCTAAAATTACACATGTCGCGGCGGGTGGCGGCAACTTTGATACGCATATACAATGGGACGGACGGCAGATCATTCGCAAAGATTACCTGCGCCGCGGCATACCCATCCAGGTAATCTTGTTTTCCGGGTAGGCTGCGCATTGCTTTTCGGCAAAGCGTATCATAATCGGTGTTGAAATAACCGCTGATATTGACCCCCAACCATTTGTTTTCCTTTGTGGGGATCTGATCGCTTGTAAACCAGGCGCACGGCGGCTCGGTACCCAGGGTGCCAATGGCATACTCAGCCAGATCAAATTTTCGTCCAAATAAAAGGCCATCCGGTCCGGGAGCATATAATTCATCCTGGCTGTAATATTTAATATTAACGCCCACCCCGCATTGCGCCAATGACTTGGCCAGAATCTCGCTCACCTGACGGCGCTGCAGCGCCGCAGTCGTCCAATAATTTAATACCAGGGGGGTACCACTGGTCACACCCTTCACAGAAAGCGCCACCCGCGGAGTAGCGGGATTATCATCATGATCCACCCAGCCTGCCTTCTCAAGCGCCGCAATGCCCAGGTTGATATCAAATGGATACTTGACAGTTGTTGCATTAAATAATGGATGCAGTGGGGATACAAACGTATCCGGAACCTGTGAAATACCCCCCAAGACCGTATTGACCACTTTTTGTCTATCCAAACAGTAGGCAATCCCCTGGCGCGTGCCAATATCACCAAAAATATCCTGGCGGTCACCACCAACGGATGAATAGCCGTCATCATACGAAGCCGGGCGAATACCAAAATCAAGACGTTCGATCAAAGGAGTGGTCGATGTCACCAACTTGACCTGTTCGTTACGCTGAAGTTCCGTTAATAAGTCAATTTCGCCATCAAGACGCAGGCTGGTATCCAACACATCACACTGCCCCGCGATCAAGGCACTGATGCCGGAGGAAGCATCCTTTACAAAACGAAAAGTAAGGTTTTCAAAGCGCGGAAGCCCTTCGCCGCCTCGAAAATAAGCGGGATTCTTCTCCAGATGAATATACTCACCAACCGCCCATTCTTTGAAGATATAGGGCCCCCAACCTACGGGAGGATGGGCAACGAAATCACCCTTGGCAAGTTCAGCCGCGGATATTTTTTCCCACAGGTGTTTGGGAAGCGGCGACCAAAAATTCTCGGCGTAGCTTGGGTCAACAAAACCGGGCAGCCCCCACCACTGCACCGTTTGTTCATCAACAGCCTCGTAGGCACTGGTACGGTCAACCTTGTATTTGGAACCTGGAGTGGCGGCATCAGATGCCAGTGTAAAAGCAAAGACTGAATCGGCAGAGGTCAACGCAGCCCCATCCGACCAACTCAACTTCGGCAGCAGGCGAAAAGTGACCACCAACTGATCCATTTTTAGATCAGTGCGGCCATCGTACTTGACGGCGCAGGCATCTTCGGCGCAACCACTCGGATAAACGGTGACGCCAACATCAAGCACAGCACGGTTGCCAGCCGCATCAATCACAGGCTGTCCGCGTTTCACAATGACGGATGCCAGTTGGGCATCGTTATTTTCAAGAGAGGGAATCTTTTCCAGGATAGTGGGCTGATAGCCATTGGTAAAAACGTTGATGGGACCATCATAAATGGCGCCCAGCACACTCCGCGCAGCCGAGTTCAAGATCCCGAACCGGTACAGGCTATTAGGCTCCTGGCCTAGACAAACCGTCAGCGTGCGCGGCAGTGCCGGGGCTGCGCTGGGCACTGGCTGCGGGGTGGCAACCTCAGTTTGATTTGGAGCAGGCGTGGCGGTTGTCCCCGCTGCCGCACTGCAGGCTGAAAGCGCCAATCCCAGCATGAGAAGAAGAATAATGAAATAGTCTCGTTCTTTTATCGGGGCGATAAAATTTCGGTTCCTGAACATGGGCATCTCCGCTAAAAACAGGCTTCTAACATACCCGAATCCTATCCTATCCTATCTTATCCATTCAAGCAAGCACAGACCGGATCCGGTATAGTGAAATCATTAGTTGACATTCCATACCCAAAATAGTACAATTCAGACAAATCTTATCAAGGAGAAAGCCGTGTTAAAAGAATTCAGGGAATTTGCTCTACGAGGCAACGTAATTGACCTGGCAGTCGGTGTGATCATCGGTGGTGCCTTTGGCAAGATTGTAACCTCGCTGGTCAATGACATCATCATGCCTCCGATTGGTATGTTTCTCGGACACATGAATTTCACCGACCTTTTTATCGACCTGTCCGGGAAGGGCTATGCCTCACTGGCAGATGCCAAAGCCGCTGGCGCAGCCACGCTTAACTATGGCTTATTTCTAAATACTACTTTAGATTTTCTGATCGTCGCATTTGTTGTATTTATTCTTATCCGCCAGGTAAACCGGCTAAAAAAACCGGAGCCCGTTGCCTCAGCCGCTCCACCATCCACCAAAACCTGTCCCCACTGTTTCACCGAGATATCTATCAAAGCCACACGCTGTCCAAACTGTACATCTCAACTTTAGTACCTCTAAAGTTGGATTTTGCACAAAAGCATGAAATTATCCGATCCTGTACAAAGATGTACAGGATCGGTATTTAAAACGTTTTGGAGGCAGACCCTGGTTCTTGTGAAGATGTGGATAAACCTGAGCATAATAGCCAGATGAAACCGGGTTGAAAATACAACTTGGCGATTCAGTTTATCCAGCTTGTTCCTGGTCAGGTCATTGACAATACTTGGCGCTGGTAAAGTTAGCTCACCAAATGACAGGCCACTTCGTGGCCTGGACTTACCTCGCGGAATTCAGGCTGAGAATCGGCGCAAAAATCCTTGGCTACCGGGCAGCGTGTGCGGAAGCGACAACCGGAAGGAGGATTAACCGGCGACGGAACATCCCCTTCGAGAATTACTCTTTTGCGCTTTTCTTCTATGATGGGGTCAGAAACCGGTACTGCCGAGAGCAAAGCCTGGGTATAAGGGTGCAGGGGATTGTTATACAATGTCTGGCGGTCAGCCAGTTCCACAATAATTCCCAGATACATCACCGCCACGCGATCGCTGATATGGCGTACCATGGATAAATCGTGGGCAATAAACAGGTACGTCAGATTGAATTCTTTCTGCAAATCCTCCAGCAGGTTTACCACCTGAGCCTGGATGGAAACATCCAGGGCAGAGATCGGCTCATCGCACACAATAAACGAAGGCTGAAGCGCTAAAGCGCGGGCAATCCCAATGCGCTGGCGCTGCCCGCCAGAGAATTCGTGTGGATAACGCACAGAAAAAGACGGATTCAAACGCACCAGTTCCAATAGTTGCCCCACGCGTTCGCGCATTTCTTCTTTTGACATGGCGTTGTGCACCAGCAAAGGTTCGCCAATGATCTCTCCGACCGTCATACGAGGATTAAGACTTGCATACGGATCTTGAAAGATCATCTGCACTTTGCGGCGCATTTTCCGCAGGTCTTCACCCTTCAGAGCGACCAGATCGGTGCCATCATAATAAACATGTCCGGAAGTGGGCCGGTAGAGTTGCAAAACAGAGCGCCCGGTGGTGGATTTTCCACATCCAGATTCGCCCACCAGCCCCAGGGTCTCACCACGCATTATATTAAAAGAAACGTCATCCACCGCATGAACAGCCCCAACCTGGCGCTGCAAGAACCCGCGGTAAATGGGGAAGTGCTTGACAAGGTGTTCAACGCGAACCAGTACATCAGGGATCATGCGTAAGTTCTCCCACTCTTTACATCTACCCAACAAGCAACTCTATGTTCAGGCGTCACATCTTCAAGAACCGGATTCTCACTCCAACAGCGTTCAATAACCCACTTACAGCGCGGGGCAAAAGGACACTCGCTTGGCTTTTGAAACAACATAGGGGGCAAACCATCAATAGAAAATAAACGCTGCTTCTCATCAAAATCAATGCGGGGCAGGCTGCCCAAAAGACCTATGGTATAGGGATGCCGTGGGTTGGCATACAAATCATGCACTTCAGATTCTTCGATGATAAACCCGCCATACATCACAATCACGCGCTGAGCCAGCCCAGCCACAATACCAAGATCGTGAGTGATCCAAATGACAGACATCCCAATCTCATCGCGCAGACGCTTGACCAGTTCGACGATCTGGGCCTGAATGGTCACATCCAGCGCGGTGGTTGGTTCATCCGCAATCAGGATTTGGGGACCGCAAGCCAGAGCCATCGCTATCATTACACGCTGGCGCATACCGCCTGAAAATTGATGGGGGTAATCATTGAGGCGATCTTTGGCATTTGGGATGCCGACCATTTCGAGCAGTTCAACCCCTCGTTTGCGAGCTTGCTCCCTATTCATCATCAGATGAAGTTCCAGCGGTTCAGTCAACTGCCGCCCAATCGTCAAGACCGGGTTCAAAGATGTCATCGGATCCTGAAAGATCATGCTGATGCGGGCACCGCGGACATGCCGAATTTCATCCTTGGACATCGTTAGCAAGTCAATTCCACGATACAAGGCTTTTCCAGCCGTTATTTTTCCAGGAGGAGTAGCGATAAGGCGCAGAATGGACAACATGGTCACACTCTTGCCGCAACCACTTTCCCCTACAACCCCCAGAGTTTCTCCCTCTTTTAGTTTAAACGAAACTCCGTTTACCGCATGAACAATTCCTTCAGGAGTTTTGAACTGCGTCTCAAGCCCTTGAACATCCAGTATCAATTCGGGCATCTGCGTTTCCTTTGTTTTGCCAACGATATCCCGGCCACAGTCCCGGTTTCTGCAGCGGGCACGGGGTTGCAATTACCCTTGCATAAGCAGCATAATTAGCGTAACCTGTTACCCGGGACCATATTTTACCGCAGTTCAACAAATTCATTGAGTTTTATGGGTTCTCTTATCTGCGCGCCTGTAAAAGATTACTGTAAATAAGACCTTTCGAGCCAACATCTCAGATCAGCACTGAAATTCCCAGGCGCAGTCCTGGTCTATGCGATAGTCCCGCGATAGTGCCGGTTCTAGCACAGCCACTGCTACAAGGCGAAGGAATCGAAAATATGTGTTCACCCAATCCAAACCTATTTTCTACGAAATTCTGCACCACACCCTCGGCTTGGGCTTTACCCACTCTTAAAAAAGTGCTATGCTATGATTGGTTTTACATCATCCCGGCACAGACCGGGACCGTCCCTTTCTGAATCTCTCTATTACTTGGCTAAAAATTCATGGATAGCAAAACCCTGCACGTACTCGAATATCCCAAAATATTGGAACGCCTTGCCTCCAATTGTGACTTCTCCGCATCGGCAGCGCTGGCGCGTTCTCTCGAACCCACCACATCCTATGATACCGCCCTGCTGCGCCTGCAAGAGACAACCGAAGCACGCCGGTTGATCACTGCCCAGGATGTCAGCATTGGTGGGGCTCGTGATGTGCGCGAAAAAGTGGAACTGGCCCGGCGCGGCGGCGTGCTCGAAACAGTTGATCTGTTGGACATAAAATACACCCTCATTTCGTGCCGTGAGCTTAAGCGCACACTGCTTGGAAAAGGAATGGACTCAGAAATTCAGCCAGAAGGCGCGACCCCATCCCGGCAGCCGAGTATCCCGAGGCAAAACCAGCTGCGGAAACAAGCCCGACAGCTCCGCGATGGCTCTGTGCCGCACCCGAATCATCCCTACCCGCGCATGGCCGAACTGGCCCTGGCGCTGCCCGTACCGCCCGGCGTCGTGGATGCCATTTCCCGCACCATCTCAGATAAAGGCGAAGTACTCGACTCGGCTTCACCCCGGTTAGGCGCCATCCGCGCCGAGATTCGCGTTGCACGCGAACGCCTGATGAGCCGCCTGCAGCGCTACCTGGGCGACAGCAAGACATCCCCAATGCTGCAAGACACCATCATCACCCAACGAGATGGGCGCTACGTCATCCCACTGCGCGCCGAGTTCAAAGGCCAGATCAAGTCAATCGTTCACGACCAATCATCCAGCGGCGCAACACTCTTCATTGAACCAATCGCTGTAGTTGAATTAAACAATAAAATGCGTGAAGTGGAATTAGCCGAACGTGACGAGATTCGCCGGGTTTTGGCTGAAGTTTCGGCCCAGGTTGGCCTGCAGGCCGAAGCTATCGTCACCGGTGTTGATGCCCTGGCAGCCATCGACCTGGCCTTTGCCAAAGCCAAATTTGCCGAAGACATCCATGCATCCGAACCAATCCTGCACAAACAATCCGCATTGATACGCCTCTTCAAAGCCCGCCACCCGCTGATCGACCCAACCATGGTGGTCCCCAATGACATCGATCTGGCACCGGGTACACGCGCCGTTGTCATCACCGGGCCAAACACCGGCGGCAAGACCGTTTCGCTTAAGACCGTCGGTCTGCTGGTGGTCATGGCCCAAAGCGGTTTGCACATCCCCGCCCAGAGTGGCTCCGAATTATCCATGTTCCATGATATCTTCGCCGATATTGGTGATGAGCAATCCATTGAGCAATCACTCAGCACGTTCAGCGGTCATATCACCAACATCATCCGCATCCTGAAGAAGATCGACGCCCGTTCACTGGTCATTCTCGATGAACTGGGCGCCGGCACCGACCCACAAGAGGGCGCAGCCCTGGCGCGCGCCATCCTCAGCCACCTGCTTGAACGCGGGTTGACTACCTTTGTAGCCACACATTACCCCGAACTTAAAGCTTTTGCCCACAGCGCCGAAGGCGTGGTCAACGCCTCGCTCGAATTTGACGTTGCCACCCTGCGGCCCACCTACCGCCTGACCATCGGCCTGCCGGGACGTTCCAATGCCCTGGCCATCGCCGCCAGACTGGGCCTGCCCGAAGCCATCATTGCCGATGCTCGTAACGAGGTCAACCCCGATGAATTGCGCGCCGACCGCCTGCTGGATGATATCCGTAAAGAACGCAACCGCTCCAGCCGTGAACGTGAAAAAGCCGAAAAAGCCCGCCAGCGCATTGATGATCTCAGCAGCGAATTAGCCGCACATCTCGAAAAAATCGAAGACGAGCGCCTCGAAGTGATCGCCAGAGCCAAGGCTGAGGCCGAGCTCGAAGTAGAAGTGCTCAAACGCAATATTGGACGGCTCAAAACCGAGTTGAAAAAGCTGCGCCAACCGCTCGAAGCCATTGAGAGACTGGAGATCAAAGCGGAAGCAATCGAGGAAAAAGCCCTGGCGCCCGTTGAGCGCCAGATTCCCGCAAAGGCAGCCAACCCAAAACCTCTCCCAAAACCCATCAGCGGACCGCTCAAGCTGGGCGAGAAAGTCATCGTTCGCAGCCTTGGCAGCGAAGGCATTGTCACTGCTCTGGGCGAAGGTGATGCCGAAGTACAGGTTGGCAGTTTGCGCATCCGTGCCCGCTTCGGCGAGATCCAGCGTAAATCTGACGCCGATGAAAGCTGGCCTGGCATAGGCATCGGAAAAACAGATGAACCGGGCTTGACCGGACGCACCCGCCGCATTAAACAAATGGCAGAAAATATGCCATCGTCCACATCTTCATCCTATATCGGGATCGCCACACCCAGTATGGAACTTGACTTACGCGGGCAGCGCGCCGAAGACGCCCTGTTGATGCTGGATAATTACCTGGACAAGGCCTACCTGGCAGGCATGCCCTTTGTGCGTATCATCCATGGCAAAGGGACAGGTAAGCTGCGCCAGGAAGTGCGCGCAGTACTCAAAGATCATGCCCAGGTATCATCCTTCGAAGAAGGTCTTCCCGGCGAAGGTGGTGACGGCGTCACCGTTGCCAAAATTGTTAAAGATTAATCCCGGTTTTTGTAATAGTCAGCAATAGCGTGAACAAAATTCTTAAAAAAGTAGCACGGCGGTAAATCGCCGTGCTACTTTTAATCCTGACCACCACCGAACGCAAATCAGGCAAGTCTCATATCAATCCGCTTTGCTGCTTCGAATAGGTTGGCGGTACCCTTATTGTTGCATCCAACGGTGGAACAGATTCGCACCCGGCCTGGTATTTAAGGTTTATATCTGTGCCACTGCCTGGCAAACTTCAAAATCTGGCTGCGGATATAAAACATGTCTGGGTCTGCAATTGGGCGCTGTTTTTTGATCAACTTCATCGCAGCATCCGCGCCATATCCCTGGGCAATCAAGATCGCCGCCCCCATCGCCACGCTGCGATGACGCCCCTTCGCGCAGTGCGAATATACTTTTCCACCTTTGCGAATGACATCCAATGCGGTGTGTGTGCCTTCAATCAGCTTTTGGATCGGGATCAAGATGATTGGCGAATCAAAAGTCCGCAGCCACAAAAACTCCAATACTTCCGACCTGCGGTTTTCCGCAATGTCAGGGTGCGGCCCACGCATTAAACGCATATTGATCACCAGGCGCACCCCCAACTCTCGCAGCCGAACATAATCCACTGCTTCAGGCGTGGTACCGATAAACAAATCGTCCGTAATTTGCGAAAAGTCCATCCGTAAATTTTACTCCATTCCTGCGGCCGTGCTAGCGATAGTCCCCGGCTCCCGCACGGGGCACCGGCACTATAAGACGAGATTGCCACGCCGCAAAGAACGCGGCTCGCAATCTGAATCGGGTAGTATGCCAGGAATGGGAATCTAACTTTTGGTGGCGGCAATCCACTCGTCCACACGCATTTCAAGCACATCCAGCGGAACGGCCCCGGCCAGCAGCACCACATCATGGAACTCCCGCACATCAAAACGCTGGCCGAGTACTTTTTCGGCGCGAGCCCGCAGTTCGCGGATCTTCAGCTCCCCCATTTTATAAGCCAGGGCCTGCCCGGGCCAGGCAATATAACGGTCCACTTCATTAGTGATATTGAGCAGTGTTGAGGATGTATTTGCAGCCATGAAATCGATCGCCCTCTGACGTGACCAACCCAGGGCATGCAACCCCGTATCAACCACCAGGCGACATGCGCGCCACATTTCATAACTCAATCGACCAAAATTGCTGTACGGATCAGAATAAAAACCCATCTCCAGACCCAGGCGCTCGGCATATAACGCCCAGCCTTCTTCAAAAACCGTAAAACCGCTGAAACGGCGGAAATTCGGCAATTCAGTCAATTCCTGCTGCAGCGCAATTTGCAGATGATGACCAGGAACCGCCTCATGCAGCGACAGGGCCTCTATCTCATATAATGGGCGGCTTTTTAGATCGTAGGTATTTACATAATAGAAACCAGCTTTGGTGCCGTCCCCTGTTCCCGGCATGTAATACGCCGTGGTTTGGCCTGGGGCGCTGAAGTCCGGCACAGATCGCAGCCCATATGGCAAGCGTGGCAGAGTTTTAAATAACCGCGGCAGCTCACCGTCCACACGCTTCATCAGATAAGCTGTCTCCTTCAACAAAGCTTCAGGCGTATCCACATAAAAACGAGGGTCGCGCAGCAGAAATTCGACAAAAGCTTGGAAATCACCATGAAAACCAGTCTGGCGAATAACATCATTCATTTCTGCGCGAATACGCCTGACCTCATTTTGTCCTATCTCATGCACAGCTTCTGCGGAAATATCAATAGTGGTGAAATAACGAATACGGCTTTGATAAAAAGCGCGCCCATCGGGCAAGTCGGCGGCAGCAATACTATTTCTAGCGCCAGGCAGATATTCATCTTCCAAAAAACGCACAAGCCCTGCATAAGCCGGAATGACCGAACCGCGAATAGCTTGATGGGCGGCATCGATCAAGCGTTCCTGGTCAACACCACCAACCGCTGCCGGAAAATCACTGAAAGGCTGGAAAAACACACTCTGCGCTGGATCATCCACACAATGCGCGGATAGGGATTCCATCACCCCGCTCAGTGTGACGTGTGCTGGAATAAAACCGGCTTTCAAGCCAGCGCGCATGATATCTATGCTTTGTTCAAAATATTGAGATACGGCTGCCAGGCGGGCCAGGTAATTCTCGTAATCCTGGACCGTATCGAATGGGGACAGCAGATGCAGATCTGGAAAAAAGATATGAAAACCACCCGCCTTGGAAATGGGAAGGAAATGCGCCTTGTAATCCAGCTCAGCAATCTCGCTATCCAGCCTGCGCGCGAAGATATCATAATTCAGACGTTCGTCCTTGCTCAAAATGCTTCGATCAAGGGCCGCCAGGCGGGTGCGAAAACCACGTAACTGGATCAGCCATGCCTGATAATGCGACTCATCTGCTCCTGGCAAGCGATCATTAAAACGCGAGTCGCCACAAGCCGTGGCAAAAATTGGATCCCAGCGCATCAACGCGTCCCAGTGATCCGCGAGCAATTGAGCTAATGGTGAGTTCATAATCCTCCAATTGCGATAGTCCCGGTGCCAGCACGAGGCGATAGTCCCGGTGCCCCGTGGCCGTGCTAGAACGGGCACTATCGCGATAAATCGCTCTACTATCTCAAGCAGGGGAATTATACGATTATTAACGCTGCAAACTTTGCGACTTTGATGAAACAATCGCTTTGCGTGCGAGAAGCCGGGTTTATGTCTGCCTGCTTCCTGGCGAAACTATTTTTATCACAATACCAGTCATCCCATGGAATGGTTCCGATCTCCACCTGGAGACACGGGCCCTGATGGAACAACCGCTTTGCGTGGCCCTGCTAGAACGGGCACTATCGCGATAAACTGCTCATGATTTCCAAAATCAAAGGTAATTTATGGCTTGATCTTTACCGGGTTACAAGCCTTCTACTTCGTTTTTTTGTGTTAGACTTGCCAGATATTAATGGCTGGGCGGTGCCCGGCGATATTTCAGATGCTCCCCGTCTTTGTGCGGGAAGGAATAATCCTATGCCTTATCGTGGACTTTTGGATAGATACGGCTCGCTGCTTAACCTGCCGGCCCACACTCGCCCCGTCACTCTCCTGGAGGGCAACACCCCGTTAATCCCCGCCGAAAATCTCTCCCGGCACCTGGGCGGCGGGTTTGATTTATTTGTTAAATTCGAGGGGCTGAACCCTACCGGCTCATTTAAAGATCGCGGAATGACCGCTGCCGTCAGCGAAGCGCTTGGGCGCGGCGCTAAAACCGTTATCTGCGCCAGTACAGGGAACACGGCTGCATCCGCAGCCGCCTATGCCTCACGCGCCGGGCTGAAATCAATCGTTCTGATCCCTCAAGGCAAAGTCGCTGCTGGAAAACTGGCTGGCGCCATCGCCTATGGCGCCCAGGTTGTCCAGATCGATGGCTCATTTGACGATGCCCTGACTATGGTGGTGCAAATTTCGGACAAGCACCCTATCTGCCTGGTCAACTCGATTAACCCTTACCGCATCGAAGGACAAAAAACCGCGGCGTTTGAGATCTGTGATACGCTCGGCCGCGCGCCAGATTGGCTATGCCTGCCAGTTGGCAATGCCGGAAACATCACTGCTTACTGGGCTGGATTCAAACAATACGACGAACTAAATGCAACTGGCCTGCCCCAAATTTTGGGTGTACAGGCAGCCGGCGCAGCCCCATTGGTACTCGGTCATCCCGTTGAAAACCCCGAAACGGTGGCAACCGCCATCCGCATCGGCAAACCTGCGCGCGGCGAACAGGCCCTCGAAGCGGCCGAACAATCCAAAGGACGCATCATTGCCGTCAGCGACGACGAGATTCTTTCCATGCAAGCGCTGCTCGCCAGGCTCGAAGGCATCTGGGTCGAACCTGCTTCCGCAGCCGGGCTGGCCGGTTTGGCCCACGAAATCGCAGCTGGCAACTTTCACCCCGCCGGGAAACGCATTACAGCCATTTGTACCGGGCACGGCCTCAAAGATCCCGACATCATCATCAAGGGTATGACCAAACCCCAAATCGTCGCGCCAAATCTGGCTGCCCTTGAAGCCGTGCTTCTTGTCTGAACCGCATCGTGCGGTGTCTGAACCGGCCCTGCTAGCGATAGTCCCGGCTCTCGCACGGGGCACGGGCACTATCGCAGATTTACGCAGATTTAGATGATTACACAGATTAGAGCAGATTAGAGCAAGAGCAAGGTTAAAGACTATCTCGTGGCCGTGCTAAATGATCCCGGTTCCCGAATCTGTACTTAACTCAGAATGATCTTGCAGTTCAGATTATCCAGGATGATTCCATGAAAATACATGTAAAAGTACCTGCCACCACCGCCAACCTTGGCCCCGGCTTTGATGCCCTCGGGCTGGCGCTCGATCTGTGGAACGAGGCCGAATTTATCGCCACCGATGACAGGCAAATCTCCCTGACCATCGCGGGGGAAGGCGAAGGCAAACTGCCCACAGATGCCAATAACTCCATTGTTGATGCAGCCCTGCAGATATATGACCTGGCCAGGAAACCCTGCACCGGCATTCGTATCCACTGTATCAACCGCGTGCCGCTCAGCTCCGGATTGGGATCAAGTTCCGCGGCCATGTTAACCGGGCTGCTGGGGGCCAACGGTTTACTGGGCAATCCCTTCAGCGATGAAGAAATCCTCAAGCTGGCAATCGAAAATGAAGGCCATCCTGATAACGTTGCCCCCGCCATGCTGGGCGGGCTGGTGGCTTCGATCGTGTATGAGGGCCGTGTCATCTCGCTGAAGCTGCCCACCCGCGCCAACCGCTCACCCATGCATGTCACCATCGTCCTGCCTGATTTTGACTTCCCCACCAAACAGGCGCGCGCGATCCTGCCCAAACAGGTTGATCGCAAGGATGCCATCTACAACATCAGCCGCGCGGTACTGGTCACCGAGGCACTGCGCACAGGCGATCTGGATCTGCTCGGCAAAGCCATGACGGATGCCCTGCACCAGCCTTTCCGCCTCCCGCTTATCCCAGGCGCACAGACTGCCATGGATGCCGGGCGGCATGCCGGGGCTGCCGCGGTGGCCCTCTCCGGCGCCGGCCCCAGCCTGATCGCATTCTCATCAAAAGAAGATCCGGCCATCGGTACAGCCATGAAGCGCAGCTTTGAATCCGCTGGTCTCAGCGCACGCATCTTCGAACTCGGCACGAGCTACGAAGGCGCGGAAGTCCTGATCGTATAGTTGATAAAAATGGAAACCCTTTCCTCAAACATTGACAGCCGCTCTGTAGATTTTCTGGCCAATTCTGAATATCAGCGCGCGTTAGCGGCCAACCTGCGTGAACGCATCGAACTTGTTCGCCAGGGCGGCGGCGAGAAATACCGCCAGCGCCACGAGCAGCAAGGCAAACTTTTCGTCCGCGAACGTATTGAATGCCTGTTGGATCCGGGGTCGCCCTTCCTCGAGCTGTCTGCGCTGGCTGCATGGGATATGTACGGCGAGACTGCCACGTCGCTGGGGAACGCTCGCAATGACAAGAGTGAAAACGCCGCCCCAGCCGCAGGCATCGTCACCGGCATCGGACGCATTTGCGGGCATGAAGTAATGATCGTTGCTAACGATGCCACCGTCAAAGGTGGCACATACTTCCCCATGACGGTAAAAAAGCACCTGCGCGCCCAGCAAATCGCCGAAGAAAACCACCTGCCCTGCCTGTACCTGGTTGATTCAGGCGGGGCGTTTTTACCTATGCAGGATGAAGTCTTCCCGGACGCGAACCATTTCGGGCATATTTTTTATAATCAAGCCCGTATGAGCGCCAAAGCCATCCCGCAAATCGCCGCGGTCATGGGCAGTTGCACCGCTGGCGGCGCCTACGTCCCCGCCATGAGCGACGAGGCCATCATCGTCCAGGGCACAGGCACCATCTTCCTGGGCGGCCCGCCGCTGGTCAAAGCGGCGACCGGCGAGGATATTTCTGCCGAGGAACTTGGCGGTGCCGATGTGCATACCCGCAAAAGCGGCGTTGCCGACCATTACGCTGAAGATGATGAACACGCCATCTCACTGCTTCGCGATATCGTCGAAACTTTGCCAACCGCCAGATCTCGCCACGGGATTGCCACGTCGCTGGGGAACGCTCCTCGCAATGACAGGAGAGAGTCTTACCTGGCAGCGCTTGATGTAATCCCTCCGGAAGAACCGCTCTTTCCCGCCGAAGACTTATACGGCATCCTGCCACGCAGCTTCCGCGAGTCATACGATGTGCGCGAGGTGATTGCCCGCCTGGTCGATGGCAGCAAATTCCGCGAATTCAAAGCGCGCTACGGTACAACACTTGTAACCGGTTTTGCCCGTATTCACGGCTATCCTGTAGGCATTATCGCCAACAATGGCGTTCTTTTTAGCGAATCAGCTCTGAAAGCCGCTCATTTCATCGAGTTGTGCGATCAACGCGGTACACCACTTTTGTTTCTACAAAACATTACCGGCTTCATGGTCGGACGCGAAGCAGAGTCGGGTGGGATTGCACGCGATGGGGCCAAGATGGTACATGCCGTTGCCAACACCCGCGTACCCAAACTAACCGTGGTGATCGGGGGATCCTTTGGCGCCGGCAACTACGCCATGGCCGGGCGCGGCTATTCACCTCGCTTCCTGTGGATGTGGCCCAATGCGCGCATCTCCGTCATGGGCGGCGAGCAAGCCGCCAATGTACTCCTGACCATCAAGCAAGACCAGCTTGCCCGTGAAGGTAAGGCGGCGCTTAGCCCAGAACAGGCGGCTGAGTTTAAACGCCCCACTCTCGAAAAATATGAACACGAAGGCAACCCGTATTACTCCACCGCCCGGCTGTGGGATGATGGCGTGATCGACCCGCTCGACACCCGTAAGATACTTGGGTTGGCGCTCTCGGTGGTGCTCAATGGGCCGGTGGAAGACAATCATTTTGGTGTCTTCAGGATGTAACCCTGCGCCCTTTTCACCGCGTGTCTGAACCACCTCGTGCGGTGTCTGAACCGCAGATTTACGCAGATTTCGATGATTACGCAGATTAGAGCAAGAGCGAGTGTCTGAACCGTTGCGTGTCTCGTGGCCGTGCTAGAACCGGCACTATCGCTGGAGTAATTCATGAACATCCTCATCATCGGTGGAACTCGCTTTCTTGGTCGTCACCTTGTCGATGCCGCGCTCTCAAACGGGCATACCATCACTCTTTTTAATCGCGGTAAAACAGGTCCAGAACTTTTTCCACAGATCGAAACGATTAACGGCGACCGCGAAACGGATCTGAACAGGCTGGCCGGCCGTCAATGGGAGGCGGTCATCGATACCTGCGGGTATTTTCCGCGCATTGTTAACCTCTCTGCTCAGGCGCTCAAAGATTCAGCCGGAATGTTTGTTTTTATTTCCAGCTTTTCAGTTTATGCAGATTTTTCCAGGATCGGTATCAACGAAAGCGACCCGACCGGCGGACTGACCGATGAAGGCATCGAAGAAATCACGGGCGAGAGTTACGGCCCCCTGAAAGCGCTGTGCGAACAATTTATTTCGCAAAAATTCCCGGAACGGGCCCTGATCATCCGCCCTGGACTGATAGTAGGCCCCCATGATCCCACCGACCGCTTTACTTATTGGCCCGCGCGCGTTGCAGCAGGCGGCGATGTGCTTGCCCCGGAAGACCCGCAGGTCCCTGTCCAAATCATCGATGTGCGTGACCTGGCCGGGTTTATCATCCATCTGATCGAACAGAAATCAACCGGCCATGGCCCTGCTAGAACGGGCAATATCGCTAGAACCGGCACTATCGGCGTTTATAACGCCACCGGTCCTGCCGTTGAGCTAAGTTTCGGGGCCATGCTTGAAACCTGCAAACAAGTCAGCGGCTCGGATGCGAATTTCAAGTGGGCATCCGTTGAGTTTCTGTCTGAAAACAAGGTTGCTCCATGGAGCGACCTGCCTGTCTGGGTACCAAATACACCCGCCGATGCTGGATTTTCCCGCGTCGATATTTCCAAAGCGCTCAGCGCTGGTCTGACCTTCCGCACTCTCTCCGAGACAGTGCGCGATACGCTGGCCTGGGCATCCACCCGCCCAATTGACTACAAATGGCTGGCGGGCCTGGATACCGATCGCGAAATCGAACTGCACAGCCTCATGAGGGAGACACGGCGATAAATCGCCGTGCTATCATGTACGGGATTGGAAATAACAAGGGATCAACCAAATGGCAAATGCCCCGCTATTTACAAAGATTCTGATCGCCAATCGCGCCGAGATCGCTGTGCGCGTTATGACTGCCTGCCAGGAACTCGGTATCCAGACTGTCGCTGTCTATTCGGAGGCGGATGCTGACGCCTTGCATGTGCGCATGGCAGACCAGAGAGTGCTGCTAGGCGCGTCTTCGCCCAAAGAATCCTATCTCAACATTGAAAAGATCATTTCAGCAGCCCAGCAAACCGGCGCGCAAGCCATCCATCCCGGTTATGGTTTTCTCTCTGAGAATGCCAGTTTTGCCGAGGCTGTCACCAAAGCCGGACTGACCTTTATCGGCCCATCCGCCCATGCCATTCGCGCAATGGGTGACAAAGAACAGTCCAAGATTAGTATGAAAGCCGCCGGGGTTCCCACCATTCCAGGCCATGAGGGTCTGATCCAAACCGCGGAATTCCTTTCTGCCGCAGACAACATCGGCTATCCCGTTCTGGTCAAGGCCGCGGCTGGGGGCGGCGGCAAGGGTATGCGCATCGTGCATTCCGGGGCAGGAATGGGTGAGGCGCTCGAATCAGCCCGCCGGGAATCGCTCAACTCCTTTGGCGATGACAGGCTGCTAGTTGAAAAATATATAGAACACGCCCACCACATCGAATTTCAGGTTTTTGGCGACTCCTTCGGGCATATGGTTCACCTATTTGAGCGCGAATGTTCAGTGCAGCGCCGTCACCAGAAGATCATCGAAGAGACGCCATCGCCACTGCTGGATTTTGATTTGCGCAACCAGATGGGCGCCGCCGCAGTGGCAGCCGCCCAGGCCGTCGGCTATACCAATGCCGGAACTGTAGAGTTTATCGTCGATCCTGCCACACGCGCTTTTTATTTCCTTGAAATGAACACCCGCCTGCAGGTCGAACACCCCATCACTGAAATGGTGGTGGGATTGGACCTTGTGCAGTGGCAGCTGCGTGTAGCTGGCGGGGAACCTTTCCCATTTGCCCAGGCCAGTCTGACCCAACGCGGGCACGCCATAGAATGCCGCCTGTACGCCGAGGATCCCGCCAATGGATTCATCCCCGCCACCGGGAAGATGCTGCGCGTGACGGATAGCATTCAGCCGCGCGGGCCAGGTATCCGTTTCGATACTGGCGTCATCACCGGCAGCCAGGTCAGCCACTTTTATGACCCTCTGCTCGCCAAGCTGATTGTACATGCCGAAGACCGCCCCGATGCGCTGCGGCGTATGCAAAGAGCGCTGCGAGAAATCGTGATGCATGGTATCACCACCAATGTCGATTTTTTGCAAGCCGTCATCGCCCATCCAGACTTTCAAAACGGCAGTGTCACAACGGATTGGGTGGAAAGCTCGTTCATCGGGATGAGCGATATTGCTAGTCTGAACCGCAGATTAACGGCCGTGGCCGTGCTAGAACCGGCACTATCGGCCGTGCTAGAACCGGCACTATCGCAGATTAGAGCAAGTGCGAGTGTCGCTAGAACAGCC
>CAIMZS010000461.1 GCA_903846015.1 uncultured Anaerolineae bacterium
ACCATTTGTTATCCTTCGCAGGTATAGTATTCGGATCAATGATCAGTATAGAATCTGTTTCTTATGGACAAATTCCGGACCGGATCAGGTTGAAATCGTTGATTATCATTAGTTTGGTAGGAAGGTATCTATGATCCGTATTCCAACAAATCGTACGCCTACCCATCCAGGAGAGATGTTGCTGGAAGAATTTCTCATGCCAATGGAGCTTACTCAACGCGAATTAGCAGATGCGATTCACGTTCCCTATCAGCGCATCAATGATTTGGTCAATGGACGGCGCGGGATGACCCCCAACACTGCACTGCGTCTGGCTAAGTATTTTGGCAACACACCTGCTTTTTGGATGAATCTACAACTGCGCTGGGATTTATATTTCGCCGAACAAGCAGAAAAGCAGATCTTGAAAGGGATATCACCCTACCGGGCTCATCTGGCGGGGAATTAGATAACACAGACGATCTCACACACCCTCTCGACGCCCAAACACACATATATAACGTGCAGCCTTGGGGGCACATTATAGTTGTGTGTTTAAAATGTGAGAGGGTGGTGACCTCACCCTCTCACATTTTGATTCTCGCCACAATTATTTACCAGTCACCGCCTGTACCGACCAATTTCTGAGATGTGGAGACCTACCGTCTCCACGAAGTCCCCGGGTTTTTCGGGGGCACTGAAGAAGAGCGCACGATCCTCTCGCTGGCCAAGGAGTACGGTTTGAAGAACAAGACCGTCTGGGGGATCTACAAAAAGATCAGGATAGGTGATGCAGGCTGACGAGGCTGTTTTGTAGGCCGGGCGGAGTAGGGAACGATCTGAACCAAGGCAATCCAGGCGGCCAGAAATAGAGCCGCGATAGATCGACTATAGGACGCAGGCGGAAGGAATAGCCCCGCCATGATTTTGCACTATGTCGAGGCTGCCAAGATAGAAAATGAAGGCTAAAGCTGGATTGACAAAACCATATCGATTTTCTCGAGTTCCTATTTCTGGTAATGATTGTATCGTCTTCTACGCGAGGGCAATGGGTTTCCAAGCACCGGCGGGAGTTTTTAGCCGTGTCGCCAGACAAGTGTACTCTGGCATAAATGGTCTGGATGTTATTGCATTCAAAACCGTATATGGATAAAAACAATCAACCACACGGTACAAAATCTTCAACCGATCGGTTGATTTCAAAGCAGGTGTTCTTTGCTATCCTATCAGCAACCAACTGCCATAGGAGCAAACCGTGAACACTCGCTTATTTCTCAAATTAAATTTAATGATTTTGATGTTTTCGCTGATCCTGATCAACGTCTATCCCGTATCGGCCAGAACAATCATCCAGGATGGGCCTAGCGATCCGGCTGAGATGGAAGCGTTTTTTGATAGTTATCTGGCAAATCAAATGGACACCTATCACATCCCAGGCGTGGTTATCAGCGTAGTAAAGGATGGGAAAGTCTTCTTCTCCAAGGGATATGGCTATGCTGATATCGAAAAACAAATACCATTTACTGAAAACAGCCTGCTGACAACCGCATCTCTAGGGAAATTATTCACCGCAGTAGGGGTGCTGCAACTCAATCAAAAAGGCATGATCGACCTGCAATCGGACATTCGCCCTTATTTCAAGGATTTCAAACTCAATACCCATTTCGATGATCCCCTAACTTTTGCCAACCTGCTGACGCATACCGATGGTTTTGAGACGCGCATGATTGGAGTTGCAACAATGAAAGCAGAAGAATTAAAACCGCTTGGCGAATTGCTGGCGACCTATAAACCCAACCAGATTCTCCCCGCGGGAAAATTTATGACCTATGGAGATTATGCCGCCAACCTAGCTGGCTATCTGACACAGGAAATCTCAGGGGTGCCATTTGAGCAGTATATGGCGGAAAACATCCTTGCGCCGCTGGGGATGACACACAGTACCTTCAACCAGCATCTATCTGCATCCATGCGTGACAGCCTAGCAACCGGATATACTTTTGAGAATGATAATTACCAACCTAAGCCATTATTTTATATCCATTATGCCCCGTCTGGGGGGCTGCGTACCACCGCTGCGGATATGAACCATTTCATGCTGGCGCTGCTTAACAATGGTGAATATCAAAACAGGCGCATCTTGAGCTCGGAATCTGTTCAAAGCATGTTTACGCAGCAATTCAGCCCGCAGGCTGGCATGCCTGGTATCACTTATGGATTGTTCGAAGATTTCAAAAATGGACAACGCGCCCTTCTGCGCGATGGAGATGGGGTTGGGACACGCACCCGCATAATTCTCCTACCCCAGCAGAACACGGGGATTTTCATCAGTTACAACTCCGGCGACGGCAACCTGCGCCTGAATTTGATCGGCGATTACCTGGATCACTATTACAAAAGCAGTAAAACCACTCCTATAGGGATGGATGGTTACTTGGAACGCGCCAAAATATTTGCAGGAACCTACCGACCCTTGCAAGCAGATATCTCAACCTTTACGAAATCGATGTACTTCTTCTCACAATTGGTGGAAATCCGAGCCAACAGTGATGGGACGATCACAATCGAAACGACTGGTATGGGTGATCACAGCAGTGTAATGGGTGGTTTTGAAGGCGCAACTCAATGGATCGAAGTCTCTCCGATGCGTTTCGAACGCATAGATGGTAACGGGGTGGTGGCTTTCGCAGTGGATGAAAACGGCAGCATCATCCAGATGATCTCGGGACAGGGCTATCACAGTACCTTTAAGAAATTGGCATGGTATGAATCGAATGATTTCCAGGTCGGCTCTATAGCCATTGCCGCATTCATATTGCTGACTTTTGGGCTTGTCATCTTCATTTTCAACCCGCTGGCCTGGTTCATTCGCAAATATCGCAAGCAGACCAGCGGATCTCAATCCAAAACGGAACTGGCAGCCCTGATTTGGGGTGGGCTGGTAACACAATGGCTGGCAATGTCGGTATTTCGTGTGATCGGTGTTTTATATGCCATCAACAGCATTGAAGGTCTTCCCAATTTCGTTTGGGGTATCAGTTCTGAAATCATCAACGCCATGAACAGTGTATACATTCCCGTGATCCTTTCGCTGTCCCTGCCCATCATCGCCAGCATCGCCTGGCGCAATCGCTGGTGGAAAACCAGCATACGGATTTTATATACAATCAGCGCCCTGGCTGTACTGGTGGTTATTGGGTGGGCGCAGTATTGGAACCTGATCGGTTTTCATCTTTAGCCAGGATTAACTATGGCAGGCCTTTTATTTCCCGGTATACTTTAGGCATGACTCGCAAATCTCTGCTTCCGTCCATTCAATGGCTATGGATCCTGGGTGTCTCCCTTATTGTCCTGATACTTATCAGTGCCTCTGTCTTTCTATCCATAGCCATCTTTGCCGCCAGCGAAGCCTTGCTGGGCAGCATACCCGGACAAGCCGAAATTGCCGCATTCAGCGAACTATTCGGGCGCATCATTGGCTCGCTGGCCTCAGTGGCCCTGACACTTTTCGCCACCACTTGGCTGGCCTTACGCCTGCGCAGTGCGCCACGGCTGCATGGGCTGATCATTGGCGGGATTGTGGCTGCCGCCACCCTGATCTCGGATATCATTTATTCACCGCCCACCGCTCCCGATGAATGGGTAGCCCTCTTACTAACCGTACTGGCAGGCTGGCTGGGTGGCGGCTGGGGCGGGTTCATTCTCAACAATCGTGAAGCGGTGTATCAATCTAGCCAGGCAATAAAAGGCGCAAACCGAAAAGATGCTGTCAAAGCCATTGGAGAACATCTCGCCAACCCATCCATCGTCCTGATCACGCTGGTGAATCATTTTGGGGATTTGGATCCAGGTTCCGCCTGGCAATCAACCCATTATATAAAAGTCCCTGATTCGATCGGACCACTTCCAACCCCCTTTGAGCCCTTCAGCGTTTTAAAGGTTACCAACCAGCCCTGGCGTTCCCACCTGCTGATCACACTGACTGCCGATGAATCCTTGCTGGTTGCATCGCGCAACAAAAATGGCTTTTCCCGCACGGATATCCAAAACTACCTGACCATTGGTGAACAGGTTGGCTTATCCCTCGAAAACTTGAAACTTATCGAACAAGCGCGCGAAACCGGAATTATGCAGGAACGTCAACGACTGGCGGGCGAAATCCACGATGTGTTGACTCAGGGTTTCATCAGCATTGTCACTCATCTGGAAATGGCAGAGTCAAAATTGGAAAAATCACCGGCAGAAGTTCAGCATCTATTAGATCAGGCACGGCAGATCGCACGTGATAACCTTAGTGCTGCCCGACAGATGACCTGGGCATTGCGCCCGGACTTGCAGAGCGGAGAGCCGCTTTCTTCTGCGATTAAATCCCTTGCGCATCACTGGTCCATTACGAATGGCATCCCTGCCATATTCACTGTAACAGGTAATGAACAAAACCTGCATCCGGATATTGAAACCGCCTTGCTGCGAACAGCACGCGAAGCATTAAACAACATCCGCAAACATGCACAGGCAGGCAAAGTTTCGCTGACACTCACCTACCTGGATACTCTGGTCGCACTGGATGTACGGGATAACGGCAAAGGCATTCAACCCGAAATACTCCTCACTACCGGAGTCGCAGGCGGTTTTGGGTTGCCTTCCATACGCGAACAAGCTGAACGCCTGGGTGGAGAACTGAATATCGAAAGCGAACCCGGTATTGGCACTACCATTGCTGTATCCATCCCAATGCCCGTGCAGAACCGGGTACCATAAATTAACCGGTCTGGTTCAATAGTTGCCATCCATCAAAAGGAAGCCGTATGAATAAAATCAAAATTCTGATCGCTGATGACCATGCCATTGTTCGGGCTGGCATACGACAGTTGCTTGAAACCCAGCCTGATTTTGAGATTGTTGCGGAAGTGGAAAACGGCCGTGAAGCCCTGGAACAAGCCATCCTTCACAACCCGGATGTGGTATTGATGGATTTGCGTATGCCCGAAATGGACGGGGTACAAGCCATAACGACCATCAAAGCCCAGCATCCGGATATTCACATCCTTGTCTTGACCACCTACGACACCGATGCCGATATTGTCCGGGCTGTGGATGCCGGCGCCACGGGTTATCTGCTCAAAGATGTGCCGCGTGAAGAACTCTTCCGCGCGGTGCGGGCCACTGCCAGAGGTGAAACTGTCCTGGCCTCATCTGTGGCGGCCCGGCTGATGGGAAAGGTTCGTTCCGGGGGCGATGAAATGCTGAGCGCCCGCGAGATTGAAGTGCTGCTGCTGGTGGCGCGAGGTGCAACCAATCAGGAAATCGCCGAAAACCTGTTTATCAGCAAAGCCACGGTTAAATCACATCTCATCCAAATCTGTAACAAGCTCGGTGTCTCAGACCGCACATCCGCCGTCACCACTGCCCTGGAGCGAGGGGTTTTCCGCCTGTCCTGAGCATCCCTGGAACCTTTACCAGTCGTCGATAATCCACCTGCAAAGGCCAAATCGGATGTCGTTCAAAATACAGTGTCTTACCCTTCACAGTCACAAATACGGAGAGAAAACCTAAACAATGACACGTTGTTTTCCCGAAAGTGTAGGCGAATGCTCGCACTTGGACGTTGCATGCGGTTTCGGAGTTTTTTGCAAGTGGTTTTGAATTTATGCTTTCATGCACCGCGGCTGACTCTGCCTTTGATACGCGGCCCATTGGGGGCACATTATAGTTATATGTTAGAAGTGTGAGATGGTGGCCAAAACACCCTCTCACGTTTTATTCTGGGCTCTACCCTCTCAACGCCCAAACACACATATATAACGTGCAGCCTTGGGGGCACATTATAGTTATGTGTTAGAAACGTGAGAGGCTGGTCAAAACCAGCCTCTCACGTTTTGATTCTGGGAACTATCGTCTTTTGGGTCGTTACTCGAGCGCTATGGTGATGATCGCTACCACTTGCTGTGCCAGGGCATGAGCTTGGACGGCGGTTTCTTTTTCTGGCCAAAATTCGATATCATACCGCAGTTGAACAGCATAATCAGTGGCTTCAGATAAGTCCAGCGATTGAAGTTCGGGGATTGGCTGGACGAAGTTACAGGTTCGCTGGAGTTCGTCCAAGTCGTGAGTACGTGGAATGGGTTGACCGCTTAAAGCCAACAAGGCTTTCATCGCTTTTTCAATAGCCTGTTGTGCATGGAAGCAAGCTGCATCGTAAGGCCCGTTGCCATCCAGCAAACGTTCTGTTGCATATAAATCGCTGCGAGCTTTTTCCAACCAACCGTGCGCAAGGTCGCGATTATCTTTCATACAATACCTGGCCTTCACGTAGGGCGGTGGTGATGAAAGCGTTCGGGACATTTTTCCAGTCATCTATTTCGTTTTGTGTCCAAACCAGGATGTCTTTGGGGTGTCCTAAATCTTTTAATGCTCGACGATAAGGCGCGGCGCGGCGGTAACGTGGTACTGAAGAATTTTCGACCACCAGCAGGTCGTAATCGCTCTCTGAGGATGCCTGGCCGCGTGCTTGTGAGCCAAACAGGATAATTTTTTGCGGGTGACCGGCACGCAGCAATTGTTGAACAATTTGTCTCAAAGTTGGTTCTACGTGGCCGACGCTGATCATGGTCAAAATACCCTTTCTAAAAATATTATACGCTGATTTGTGATAGTTTCAGTAGCTAATACTTCAACTCCTCTCGCTATTTGATTCTCACCACAATTTATCCTGGCCGTGCGGGTATTCTTCAAGCAATTCATCACTCCCATTGAAGCCGGTTACGACCAGGTGCGCATTTTCTACCGTTACCCACTTCGGGAATTTCGCGCACTTTGCGCCCTGTGGGTTTGGCATATCGTGCCCTGAAAGGTGCCTGTCTGGAAGAGCAGCAGTCGACCATTACCCCGGAAGTTGACTGCTTCGGTCTTTGAAGTTGCTCCAACCCTCGCACCACGTTCTATTTACCATCCGCCGCCTGTACCGACCAATCCCTGAGATGTGGAGACCTACCATCTCCACAAGCTCCCGCGGTTTTCGGGGGTACCGAAGAAATGCGCACGATCCCATCGTTGGCGAAAGAGTTTGGGCTTGGGGATTTGCACGAAGACGATGAAGAGATGTATCATCTTGTGATGCTCAAGGCCGCCAATCCCTAACCATTTGAAAAACGCACACTTATCTTCAGTCCGCCTGTGGGTAGATTCTCCGCGCTAACAGAACCGTCCTGCGCTTCAATGAATTGTTTGGCAATTGCCAATCCCAGTCCGGAGCCGCCGCGGGCGCGGGCGCGGGACTTTTCTTTGCGCCAGAAGCGGTTGAAGATGTAGGGCAAGTCTTCGGCGGGGATGCCGGGGCCGTTGTCATTGACGGTCAGGCTGACAGTTTCTTCCGTTTGCTCAAGAGTCAGCCAGACCTTCCCGCCGGATGGTACATAGCGCAGGGAGTTGCCCACCAGGTTGCCAATGACCTGTTCGGTGCGCTGGGGGTCGACCAGGGTTAGGCAAGGCCCGGCTGCGGGCTCAAGCGTCAGGGTCAGGCCTTTTTCATCGGCTTCGGCGCTGAACATTTCAACGGTATGCGCTGCCAGGATGGATAAATCGGTCACTTTTTTGTCAAAAGTCAGTTGACGAGATTCCGCCAGGGTCAGAATGTGCAAGTCTTCCACCAGCCGTTCGAGCAGGTAGTTGGCCTTGAGCGCCAGGCTGATGTGTTTTTCATCGGCGGGGTAGACACCATCGAGCATGCCTTCCAGCCGCCCGCGAATGGCGCTAAGAGGGGTGCGCAGTTCGTGTGCGATGTCGGCCAGCAGGTCGCGGCGTTCGCGGTCGCTGCGCTCGAGGCTGGCGGCCATCTGGTTGAAGCTGTCGGTCAGAACAACCAGGTCTTGCGGCCCGCGGACTTCGACGCGCGCATCCAGTTTGCCAGCGGTGACGGCGCGCGAGGCGGCGATGACCTCAGCGAGCGGGTTGACGATGCGGCGGGAGAGCAGGGCGACCACTAAAATGGCCAGAAAAGCCAAAGAAATGGCGACAAGGGTCACGGGGATGAGAATCGGGGAAACCTCTGCCAGCGCCGACGGCGCGGTCTCCTTATCCAGCACAAGGCTGCCGACTGTTTCCCCATCCACCTTAAGGTTGAGAATGATTTCGTTTGCGGCAGATTGATAGATTGTGCCCACACTTGCGCTGTCGCTGGCACCGTGGTCAAGTATGATGCGGCCTGTAGCATCGAGCAGGGTCAGTTTTTCGACGATGACCAGTTGGTTGCCAGGAGCTGAACTGGCATCTTGAAGGATGACCTGGGCACCATCCCATCCGCCGTGACCGATATAGTAGCCTTCGAGCCGCGAGACGATGGGCAGCTTGTTAAGGGGTGAATATTCCAGATTGTTGTTGATGGCCATACCGGTGAAGATTATGACGGTCAGCAGGGTGACGAGCACAACGCCGATGAAGGCGCGCAGGATAAGCCAGTTGATGCGGCGGCTGATTTGGCGGGTGGTGCTGTCCATTTTTTAACCCTCGAATTTGTAGCCGATGCCGTGAATGGTGACGATGTACTCGCCCGGTTCGAGTTTTCGGCGCAGGTTGTTGATGTGTGAATTGATGGCGCGCTCGTAACTCTCAAAGGATGTGCCATGCACTGCCTCGGTGAGCTGACTGCGGGAGAAAATCCGCCCTGGCTGGCTCATCAACGTGGCGAGAATCTCAAACTCTGTGGCGGTCAACCCGACAGTTTTTCCCGGCAATTGGGCTGCGTAGTGTGCCCGGTCGAGTGTCACCGGGCCGACGCGCAGCACATCGCTGGACAGGTCGGCGCTTATGCGGCGCAGGACGACGCGCACGCGGGCAACCAGTTCGCGCGGGCTGAAAGGTTTGGTGATGTAGTCATCCGCGCCAATTTCCAGCCCGATGAGTTTGTCGGACTCCTCGACGCGAGCGGTGAGCATGATGATGGGCACATCGCTCTCACGGCGGATCGCGCGGCAGACATCCAGACCGTCCATTTCGGGCAGCATGAGATCGAGCACGATCAGGTCGGGTTTTTCGCGGCGCGCGGCGGCCAGGCCTTTGACGCCATCGTTGGCGGTCAGCACATCATACCCGGCGGCTTTCAAGTAGTCGCAGCAGATTTCGATAATGTCGGGGTCATCTTCGATGATAAGGATTCTTTTGGACATAGGATGATTATAAGACCTGTTCTCCCTTTCCCTTTCAGGAAGAGGAGATTCCAAAGACACATGCGACGAGTCACTCGTATTTCACAATCCAGGATTAACATACGCTCAGTCTAAGGCACGTTCCGTACCAGCCTGACATAGTTGTTGATGCGGATGGCGTCTCCTTGAGGACCACGCCCTGTTGGAAAGTCGCTTGCATTGCCTACTTTGGGGTCGCTGCGCTGGCAACCTGCACCATGCACATCAGACCAGCCGCCAAACTCCTTCATATAGCCCATGCCGCGTCCAAAACAGATATAAACGGCTGAACCACCACCCATCATGGAAGCATGGGTGGTGTTGCTCCAATAAAACGGATAGTCTTCTTGACCAGCTTCATTGGTGATTTTTGAGCTATTAAACAGTCGGTCGAGAGCGGGGGAATTGGTCGCTTTGGGTGAACGCGTATAATCAACAATACTTTGTAATTCTTTTGTAGTTGGTAAACGCCAATCGCTGTATCCGGAAAATTCAAAATTTTCGGCATAACTCAACGCATTTTCCCAACTTATCGCTTGTGCATTATCGTTTTGCATCCACATCAGACCCGTGGCTTTGTCGCTAATTGTTCCGTTTCCATTATCGGTATAGCTGTTTATTCCGTAATTTGTATTTCCTCTGACATATCTGAAATAGAAATAATTGGTAGTCAATTTTCCGGGAAAGATAATGGGGTATCCTTTAATGCGCCCATCGGCAAAGTTTATACCAAAGACTGCCTCAACTTGTTCGCCGCAAGTTTTACTTACACTCTTGGTTGAAGAGATGAAATTACCATCAATAATGCGTTCCCCGGCAGCCAGATCGCCATAACCGAATTTGAAATAAGTGGTATCAATAAAAGGTGTTAAACCGGCGGTTGATGTTCCTTTATAACTGCTTGGGTCTGCGCCCGAAAAAATTATTAACGAATACAATTCTTTGATGGTTGGTAAACGCCAATCAGAATGCCCGCCTAACCGATAGCCTGCTGCTCCGGCAACTGCCTCTGAATACGATACTTTGTCAGTGTAATTAATGATTCCATCGCCATTTTTGTCGGGGATTTGCTGCCACATTAAGCCCGTAACCATGTCGGTAACAGTGCCATCGCCATTATCAACATAGTGCGGCACATTTCCCGGGTAGTTTCCATTTTGTCCGTAGAAAGAGGAACCAGCGGCAGGTGCGGTGATTTCATTGCTGCTATCGTAAAACTTTGTTTGATTGGTGCCTACAATCGGATAACCGGATATGTTTGGAAGATTATCCATAGCGTTTGAAGTGGTTGAACCTCCGCTTACTACTGAGGTTTCATCTGGTATCTTTTCAAAAGGCGGGGGTGTTGGAGGCACAGCTTCCAACGGAGCCTGCTCCAGCCGGGGCGGTGCCCCGGCGGCGCCCGAAAATTTTGCACATCCTGCCAAATTCAAATTTAGCAGGATCACAAGAAACAGCAAGCCAATTTTTCCTAAACCCATTAATCGTTTCATAATCATCTCTTTTGTTGAAACTATTTTTGCAAGATCACGAATTTAACATTCTGCCTTTATTCATACCTCAGCGCCACCATCGGGTGCAGATTTGCGGCACGGGAGGCGGGGTATAAGCCGAAGAACACTCCAATCGCCAACGCAAAAGTAAAAGCCAGTAAAATCGAATCGGCGGTGATAACCGAGGAAATTAATCCCGAAACGCTGAACGCCAGCGCAATACCCACGCCGAGTAAAATGCCAAGGATGCCGCCGAGCAGGCTGAGGGTCACGGTTTCGATCAGGAATTGAGTCAAAATCTGATTCTTTGTTGCGCCAACCGCCTTTCGCAAACCGATTTCCTTGGTGCGTTCGGTCACAGAGACCAGCATGATGTTCATGATGCCGATGCCGCCCACCAGCAGGGATATGCCGGCGATTGCGCCAAGGAAGACTGTGAGAGTTTGGGTCACCGAGGTCAGCGTACTCAGCAAATCAGACTGACTCAACACATTAAAATCCAGTTCATCCGAAGCGGCGAGTTTGTGTGAACGGCGGATCAAGAACTCGATCTGTGCGGAAACCGTGTCCATGGCTTCAGTGGTAGTGACTGAGACTGAAATTCTGTTGACGATCTTCTTATCGTTATGCGTGGCAGTTGACCCGAATAATTTGTTATAGCCCGTCTCCAGCGGAATGAAGACAGCATCATCTGAAGAACCAAAACCGGAAGAACCTTTAGATTCAAGCACGCCTGCCACTTCAAACTTTACGCCGTTGACCGAGATGGTCTTGCCAATCGGGTTCAGGCTTCCAAACAGATCTTTCGCAGTTTGCGAACCCAACACAGCGACTCTCGATTGGGAGGTGTTATCGCCGTCCGAAATGAAGCGCCCATTTGCCATTTTGTACGAGTTGGTCTCTTGATACTCCTTGGTTACTCCAGTTACATTTACGCTAAAACTCTCGTTTCCATATTTCACTAAATAGGATGATTGATAAGTTGGAACGATCGCAGCGACATTGCTCACCAGGGAACGCTGCAGCAATTGATAATCCGAGTAATACAAATAGCTCGCCTGCTGCGACCCTCCAGATCCAGGGGGACCAGCTTGTTGTTTCCCTGGCGATACAGTCAGGAGATTTGCGCCATTGCTTTGGATGGAACTTGTAATATTGGCAGTTGCACCATTCCCAACGGAAAGCAATGCCACCACGGTTGCGACACCGATCATAATTCCCAACATCGTGAGCGCTGCCCGCATTTTATTGGCGCGCAAGGCACGGATGGCGATCTTGAAATTTTCTGAAAATAACATGGTTATACTCCTTACGCTTCCACGCGCGGCGCACCGGCTTTGATCGGATTGGGATTGATCTCATCCGAAACAATGCGCCCGTCAGAAAGTTTGATAATTCGATTGGTGTGGCGCGCGACATAAGAGTCGTGCGTCACGAGGATGACGGTTTGTCCATTTTCGCTGTGGAGTTTTTGGAACAATTCCATGATCTCCACGCTGGTTTTACTGTCCAACGCGCCAGTAGGTTCATCGGCAAGGAGGATGGCTGGTTCGTTGACCAATGCACGCGCGATTGCCACACGCTGCTGCTGTCCACCAGAGAGTTCATTGGGAGCGTGATGCGTTCGTTTCGATAAACCCACACGTTCCAAGGCTTTCATGGCACGGTCGGTTCGTTCCTTGCCAGACACACCTGCGTAGGTCAACGGCAGCATTACATTTTCCAAAGCGCTGGTACGAGCCAGCAGATTGAACTGCTGAAACACAAAGCCAATTTTTCGTCCGCGAGTCTCTGCGAGTTTGGCCTCATCCATATTTTCAACGGATAAGCCGTCCAAAATATATTTACCGCTGGTCGGCACATCGAGACACCCGATGATGGACATCAATGTGCTTTTGCCCGAGCCCGATGGCCCCATGATCGCGACCATCTCGCCTTTCTCGATGGTGAAGCTGGCGCCATCCAATGCGCGCACGTCGCTGTCACCCATTTGATACACCTTCATCAGGTCTTCCGTTTGGATCATTCTATTTGCCTCCACTCAGGGGACCCAGTGCATTTGGAGACGCAACACTACTGGTTTGCACCAACTGAATTCGATCTCCAGACTGCAAGCTGCCCGTCACGATCACCTGGTCGCCAACGATTGAGCCGCTGACTACATCCACACGTTTCGTTGAGTCGTCACTTTGGATCTGCCAAACGAATTCACCTTGCGAATCATTTTGAATGGCAGTGATCGGCACGGCCAACACAGCCGAGGCTTCCTTCACAGTGATGGTCACATTGGCAGTTGCGCCCAGCAACATGGGTTCGGTGACTGGGTCAAGTTCCACGCGCACGGTGTATTTGATCAGCCCTGAAACAGTCTCGCCAACTGGATTGATGAATGTCACGCTACCGTTGAACGTTTTTCCAGGGACGGCATCCAGCGTCACTGTCACGGGGTTGCCCACCGCGATGCTGGCGATATCGGATTCGTCCACCTGCGCATCGATATGTAATTTAGCGCGATTGGCGATTTGAACCGCAACAAGACCCGTGGAAACCGTATCGCCGGGGTTCTGTTCGATGGCAAGCACTTCACCATCAAATGGGGCAATGATATAGAGTGAGTTGATGGTCGCCTGGGCGGCATCGACTTTGGCTTGCGCCGCGGCGATATCCTCGGAGGTCGGACCGTCCTTCAAGCGATCCACCTCGCGTTGGGCATCGGCTTGCTGCGCCTGGGCCACTGCCAGGGCAGAGTTATATTTTGCCGTTTCAATGCTATCGGGTGTGCCCGAGTACCAGTTCAGGTAAGCGATCTTGTTATCGCGTTCGGTGCGGGCATTAATCAAATTCAGCTCAGCTTGTGCCTTGAGCGTGTCGCCATCCGGGCGATTCTTGACGAGTTTGTAAGAATCTTCGGCCCTGGAGACTTTCTTATTTGCCAGATCGATCTCATCCTGGGTCTGTGTGATCAGATCATCAGAAGCGCGCCGGTAGTCGATCTTGGTAACATCATCCTGGGCTGCGTCCACTGCATCCAGGGCATTGGCCAGGTCTTGCTGGGCTTGCGCCAGAGCCAGATTGGAGTGTAATAAATCATCCAACTCCTGGTTGGCGCTGACCAGATCTGCCTGCGCAGAAAGAATATTGGCGCTTGCGCTGGTGGATTGCAGGCGCATGAGGATGTCCCCGGCTTTGACCTTGTCACCCACTTTGATGTTGATCTTTTCGACTGTCCCGCTGGTTTTCCAGGCCAGGCTGGCGGCGGATTGCGCTTTGAGCGACCCGCTGGTATCGATGCTTTCTGCGCGGGTTACAGTGGTGACAGTTGCGGTATTCGTGCCGGTGACGGCTTGTGTGGCTTTTACGCTGCCGCTCAGAGAAATGGCGAGCACTACAATTACAGCGATGATGGCTATCAGCCAGGGTATAAACGATTTGTTTTTGAACATGGTTGTGTCTCCTTGTATAGTTGAATTGTTGCAAGGATACCAACCAGTTGTAAAGAATTTATCAAGAAAAAGACGAGAGAGATAAAGACTGCTTCTCTTTCGTCTTTAATAAGAAAATTTCCCGTGTAATTTTTAGCCCAGCAAGTGACTCATTCCAGTACCATCTCAACATTCTGGGAACTATTTCGGTGGACAAACACACTTATATAGCGCGGTGCCTTGCTCACAAGGTGCAAAACGTGCGAGGGGTATAAACATCAACGAATGATTCGGGGTGGTCGCTTAACCTCATTGCTTCGCGAGACATCGTGAACTACTGCTTGCGCGAAGTCGCCGCATAGTCCGGGTTCATTGCGTTACAGACATTCACCCGTTATAGGATCGCAGTACTCACCAGATAGGATTGCTCGGTATAGGATGCCCGTGCCAGCAGCACGTGCCTCTATTTGCCCCTTTGAGACCAACTGATGCAAAATCCCATCTGCTTCGGCAGCTGAAACTCCAAACACCTCGACCACTTCGCGCGTGGCGGCGCTGCCATATTTGTTGATGAAGCCGAGAACAGCCTCTTCACTGATCGTGATTCGCTGTTTTTCAAGAGGTTCGCCAACCAGGCTGTCGAATACTGCGGCAAAAGTGGGAAACCTGTTGTAGCCACGCATCAGTTGTTCGCGGCCGTTTGCGCGAATGAGAAAGGTTGGGAAGCCATGCGCGCCATACTGGTGACAAAGGCGCTGGTCATCTGCAAACGCTTGCCTGGCAGGGCCGGTAAGATCAGTGATGAATCGAACCCGGTCCAACCCGACGTCCTCGGCAATATCTGCCTGCACTTCCGCAAGGTGGATTGAGCGGCTTTCAGTTGCTGCCGCTTCGCGCAAACGCCTCAAATAGCGGTCTGCCAATATGGGATCCTGGAGTTTAGCCGCTTCGTAGGCGATGTTGGCCGGGTAGGTCGATTTTGGCGCCACCTTCTCGGCAAACTGGCTGATATCGACCGGCATACCATGACGGTTTGATGCGTCGACCCAGTGTGCAGCGATCTGCCGCTTCCAATCTGAGCCGCCGATGCCATTGGCCGGATCACGGACCTGGTCAGCATTATCCGTGAGTCCCCCCATCACGAAACGGAGCGAAACCTGCTCGCCGTAGGTTTCCTGGATACGCCGCAGGATTGGCTCGGAACCCCAGCACCACGTGCAGTAGGGGTCGGTAAACTCAATCAGTTCGATCATTGGTTTAATATTTTTCATCAAGAAATCCTCGGAGTAATTAATACATTTATTCAAGAACTGGTGGCTTTGGAAGAAGCTGAGAAGTTGGCAAAGAAGGCACTGTTTTTGATCGAAAGGGAAATCCGCTTTTAGCCCCTCGTTGCCTTCCTGAAGTGCCCACGAGCGACTGCTTCCTCGATGCCCCAACTCCACAGCCTTTGGGGGGTGATAAGCAAAACCTTACGGCCGTCTTTTTCGATGATCTCAGCGTTGCCGTGGATTTTGATCCCGCGCGGTGTCCAGGGATTCACCGAAGCCAGATCATCAAGAACCAGAGCCACAAGATCGTTTCCAGATTGGACATTCTTGTATTTCAAGGTTTTCGGAATATCAAACCCTGAGATCAAAAATCGGTCGCCATCGAATTGAAAAACCAGCGGGGCAACATCCGGCTGAAGCGACTTTGAAACAGTCGCCAGCCGAAGGATATGTTGCGATTTAATATATGCAATTTCCTTTTCGGTAAACATCACATTCTCCATAAAACAGCCTGCATGTGGCTTGCGCTTATCGCAGAATCTCCAAATAAGTGACGGCAATTGCAATTAACATTATCATGAATGCCGGCATACCATCTGTCAATTTGCTCTTCACCATGATGTGTGAAACCACGGCTCCCAAAAAATAGAGCGCGAGGCAGACCGCTGATAGGTTGCCAAGCGGCTGCATCCATATACCGAGAACAAGACCCAGCGTGCCAAGCACCTCCAAAGCACCCAGGACTGGAATCAGCGCTGGTTTTACACCCACTTGCGCCATCGATTCCATGATTTTCGGAACTTTCATAAATTTGGCGATGGCAGAGCCGGCAGCGGCAAACCCGAGCAGTGATGCAAAAACAATCAATGGTGTGTTAATTTCTTATTTTTTCCTAAAACAGGCAGACCGAAGGGTGTGATCAGGCAGGCCAAGAACCAGATAATCGGTCCGCCCAAGCTTGCGGCACCGAATTCAATGATACCGGAGGTTACCAGCGCGAACAGAAAGGTCAGGTCGCAAATGCCGATAATGAAGAGCCCCAGGAAATAACCTGTCCAGGATTTTTGGGTCCAAATCATCCATGCCACCACCAGGCCTAAAACCCCATACCCTGCCACATCAATGGTGAAATTCAGGAGCAACTGCGCCTGGGCATGGGCTGTAATAGCGTCGGTTGTGTGTTGAAATGCAGCGCGAGGCGCATTGACACCCCCAATCACGATGTTCCACAATCCAGGTGCGCCGCTCGTCAGATACTGATGCACACCTTCATATCCTACCCAGATGTGCAAAATTCCCCAAAGTGCAAACAAGACCGCGCCGATCTTTGCGGCCATCCCCAAAACGGTGCTTTCTTTTTTCTGTTCCATTTGACTCTCCATTACTGATATAATATTGTACGATTGTCGTTAATCCAACGTGTGTCGTCTAATTTACTCTTTTAATTCAGACAGGTCAACCACCAATAAATGGATTATGGTGGATAAACGACAAAGGAGAAGAAATGTTGGTTATTGAAGAAAAACTTGACCGGCGCATTAAA
>CAIMZS010000462.1 GCA_903846015.1 uncultured Anaerolineae bacterium
CCCCCCCCCCCCCACGGCTCTGAACACTCTTTCCCTACACGACGCTCTCCGATCTCGCCTGCGCATGGGCTGTGATCGCATCAGTTGTGTGCTGAAACGCGGCGCGAGGCGCATTGACGCCCCCAATCACGAGGTTCCACAATCCAGGTGCGCCGCTCGTCAGATACTGATGCACACCTTCATATCCGACCCAGATGTGTAATATTCCCCAAAGTGCAAACAAGACGGCGCCTATCTTCGCTGCCATCCCCAAAACGGTGTTTTCTTTTTTCTTTTCCATTTGACTCTCCATTGTTGATATGATATTATACATTTGTCGTTAATCCAACGTGTGTCGTCTAATTTACTCTTTTAATTCAGACAGGTCAACCACCAATAAATGGATTATGGTGGATAAACGACAAAGGAGAAGAAATGTTGGTTATTGAAGAAAAACTTGACCGGCGCATTAAACGAACACGAACCGCCATCCTGGAAGCATTCCAGGATCTGCTTGCTGAGAAAATGTTTGAAAACATCTCGGTGCAGGATCTAACCGAGCGGGCAGACATTAACCGTGGGACGTTTTATGCTCATTTTGAGGATAAATACGCCTTGTTGGATTATTGGATTGGCCAATTGGTGCGGTAGGAAATTGAAAAGCGTACCCTGAATTGCGAGTTCTACACTCCCGATAATTTGCGAAGCTTAATTTCCATGGTTTGTGAATTGCTCTCCTGTACGCGTAGCGACTGCCTGCAGCCTCAGCCACAATTTGAAAGCCTGGTGGAAGGACCTTTCAAGAAACAGGTTTTTGAGTTGGTGTCGCATTGGTTGGAACAATCAAAGTCAGAATTGTCAACGGAAATCCCCGCTACTGTGGCAACCTGGGCGATCTATGGACTGGCGTCACAGTACACCCATAACAAGAATCGTCCCAATCTCGAAAAATTCGTGGATGATGCGCTTCCGTTAGTAGCTGTCAACCTGGAAAAGTTTGTTTGACATTTTATGGTTTGATCTCCCAACAGATTGAGATCGCCAGTGTTCTCGATCCAAGACCCTCTCAACGTCCAAACACACAACTATAACGTGCAGACTCGCGCTCTTTGCGCCCTGTGGGTGGGGGCACAATTCTTAAGACTAACATTTTGCCAACTTGATAAATTCTCAAGAAAAAAAGCCCAGGTTATGACCGGGGCTTTTTGCTATCGATTACGCGGTGTGGGTAATTTATTGAATATAAGTGATCAGCATAACGGCGTGTGTACCGGCAAGGGCGGGACTTGGCTGGAAAGCCACCGACGCCGAATCCGCCGTTTGAGGCCGCTTTCCCGAAGGTGCGGCGGAACGCCCGCGTTTTTCTCGGGGGTACCGAAGAAATGCGCACGATCCCATCGCTGGCGGAGGAGTTTGGGCTGAAGGAAAAGAGCATCTGGGGAATTTGGACGAAGATGAGGAAGAGATGTGTTACAGGATTGGATGAGTATGATTAATTTATGCCTGAGAATGCCATTTGTTGTGCTGCATATGAGCATAGCCAATGGCGAGCATCTGGTCTTCGACCTCGGCGATGGCGTGAAGGCATGCGATGGTACCCTGCCAGGGGAACGAGCGTATTTCCATCTGGTTGATTGTCAACCATGTGTTTGGCGCGGTATGGCAAAACAAAAAGCCCCGGTTGGGGCTTTCGGTTATTGTGGGTTGGTAATCCAGGCCTTAATACGTGCTTCTATCTGGTCTCTCACCTGACGGAAATTGGCGAGTTTTTCTTCATCCGTGCCTTCAAAGGCTGCTGGATCCTCGAATGACCAGTGTTCACGTTTGCTGATCCCAGGCCAGG
>CAIMZS010000463.1 GCA_903846015.1 uncultured Anaerolineae bacterium
GTATCCTGAGGAATGGGAGGCCAGACATGTCCTCTGAAGGTCTCAACCAGGGCCTGCAGCTGGACAATGGTTTCGCGGGTGGTACGGTCAAAGAAGGTGGGCAGGATCGAGTAACCGAGCCGGTGCCCACGCTCGACCACTTCACCCATCGAGCGCAACACTTCGTTGACTCCATCCACGGCCATTGCGTCCAGCTTGGTGGGGATGATTACCCAATCGCTGGCCATCAGGGCCGAGACATGCAGGACATCCAGAGATGGGGCCATATCCAGGATGACGACATCGTAGTCTGCATGTTGCCGAATTCTGCTCAGGATCTCGGTGGGGAAGTTGGAGATGACCACAGTGCGCTTGGCTTTTTCCGTGCGCTTGTCGCCGGGGATAATATCCAGGTTTTCGCGGGTATGAACCGCAACTTGTTCGATAGAGTCTTCATCGACGATCAATCTGTATAGACCGGGAGCCTTTTCTGCGCCGAGTGCAAAGGCCACGTGTCCCTGTGGATCGAGATCCACCAACAAGGTGCGTTGTCTGGTCAAAGCCAAACCATGTGCAAGAGTCACAGCGGAAGTAGTTTTTCCTACACCACCTTTTTGGTTGGCAATCGTAATAATTTTCATGATTGTGTCCTTGATCAATAGATATGGGTAATAATCGAAAAGGGCGGTAGTAAACCTGTAAAGGTCTACTGCCGCCCAAGCACAAGCGATACCCATTCCTTTGAACTGAGCCCCCACCTACTACTGCAATTTTACTGCAAATGCTATTAGAACATATATTCTATTTAGACGTTTTTGGAACCAAAAACCCCCAGATATGGGGGTTATGGACTTTCGTACCGCTCTATATGGTGGGCCCGGCTGGAGTCGAACCAGCGACCAAGAGATTATGAGTCCCCTGCGCTAACCACTGCGCCACGGGCCCGATTTTTGGTGCCGACAAATCTGAGAACAGTGTCCAGTAAACGGCGCCGTTTACTGGACACTGTGTCTGAGCGGGAGACGGGATTCGGACCCGCGAATATCAGCTTGGAAGGCTGATGCCTTACCACTTGGCGACTCCCGCGTATGATGTTTATTCTACCGTGAGGGGCGATGCTGGTCAAGTGACAAACAAAGCACAAACGAATTATGTCAGAAAAAAAGTTTCTCGAGTGTATTTAATTATTCTAATTGGCGCACCTTCCGCCATCCAGGATGTTATCCTGCAAGAACATAGGTTTGTGTTGTACGAAAATACGTTTCTCATACCGAATTATTTAAAATTCAGTCGCTGAATATTGACAACCCGCCAGAATGTTGATATACTAAAGAAATAAAGCCTATTGAATTAGTGTGCTTATCACCGTTATAAATGGCATAATGCATCACTTTGCGGTGAAGCATTGTCATATTAAAAATAATATTTTGTGCCTGAAATACTACTATAACCATAGGCACTATAATATAAATAATAGAATTGGAGAATAATAATGAAAATAGCACGTTTCACTTTCCCACGATTTACCCTATGGGTTTCATGCCTGCTGATGGTTTCAATGTTGTTAAGTGCATGTGGCAGTGCCACGCCCGCACCAGCGGTACCTGCGGCAAACGCGCCTGCAAAACTCTCCGGCACAATCTCAGCTTCCGGTGCGTTTGCTCTCTACCCCATGATGACACGCTGGTCTGAAGAATTCCAAAAATTGTACCCAGATGTTCAATTCGATGTCTCTGGTGGAGGTGCAGGCAAAGGTATGACCGATGCGCTCAGCAATGCTGTTGATATTGGCATGGTTTCCCGCTCCGTCAAGCCTGAAGAAGTAGCCAAGGGCGCTTACAGCGTTGGTGTGGTAAAAGATGCGGTTTTCCCGGTGGTAAGTGCCAACAACCCGGTGTTGGCTGATATTCTGGCGAAGGGCATCAGCAAAGAGATCTTTGCTAAAATATTTTTGACGGGCGAGATCAAGACTTGGGGTGAAGTGGTTGGCAAGCCAGAGAATAAAGATGAGATCCATGTATACACGCGTTCGGATGCAGCCGGTGCCGCGGATGTTTGGGCGCAATTTATGGGCGGCAAGGCTCAGGCAGACATCAAGGGTATAGGCGTGAATGCCGATCCGGGTCTGTTGGACGCTGTCATTAAAGATCCGCTCGGAATCGGGTACAATAATCTAGGCTATGCTTTTGATCTTTCCACAGGCAAGCTCCCGATAGGTGCCCAGGTGGTACCGGTCGATGCCAATGGAAACGGAAAAGCTGACGCCGAAGAGGTAATCGATACACTTATCAAGGCCACCGATGCGGTTGCCAATGGCAAGTATCCCTCGCCCCCGGCACGCGTACTTAATTTCGTGACGAAAGGAAAGCCCTCGGCCCTGGTGCAGACATTTATTCAGTGGGTATTGACAGATGGTCAAAAGTTCATTCCTGAAGCTGGATTCGTGGCACTGACACCGGACCAATTGGCCGAGTCGCTCGCAAAAGTTAAATGAATCAATCTGCACAACCGGGTGGGTCACAGACCTCATCCCCAAAAATAGACTTAGGAGGGGAAGGCCGGGAAAACCGACCTTCCCTATCTGTGCGCCGCCGCCAGGATATTTGGGCGGGTCGGACTTTTTTTGTTTTCTCCGTACTTCCGATGGGGTTGGCACTCATTATCCTGGTGATGCTGGTAGTGCGTACCTGGCCTCTGCTCCAGAGTCACTCGTTGGTGGAGCTGATTACCAGTTCGGTGTGGAAACCGGACGAAAACCTGTTTGGGTTTTGGCCTTTCATCGCCGGTACGCTTTGGGTAACTGTAGTGGCGGTAGTGTTGGCAGTACCGCCATGCCTTTTAACTGCCTTGTATCTCTCAGAATACGCTAGTTCTTCAACCCGTATGTTAATGAAGCCTCTGCTGGACCTGCTGGCAGCAATTCCATCGGTAGTGTATGGAGTGTGGGGGGTGCTGGCAATCGTACCCATTGTTGGCAGTGTCATCGCACCGTTCTTTCGCCGCACATTGGGGTTTATTCCCTTCTTTGCTGGCAAAAATCCAACCGGATTCAACATCCTGTCAGGTTCAGTGGTGCTGGCAGTGATGATCGCGCCTTTTATCATCGCAGTAACTTATGAAGTAATGGCGACTGTGCCGCAAGGGCTGCGCCAGGCTTCACTGGCTTTGGGCACCACTCGTTGGCAGACTATCCGTTATGCGGTGTTGCCGCAGGTTTTTCCTGGCATTGTGGCAGGGATTGTGCTGGGGGCTTCACGCGCGCTGGGTGAGACAATGGCAGTGATTATGGTGGTGGGAAACGTGGTGCAAACGCCACATTCGATCTTTGATTCAGCCTACCCACTGCCTGCACTGATCGCAAACAATTACGGAGAGATGATGTCGATTCCAATGTACGACTCAGCGCTGTTAGGCGCAGCGCTCATCTTGCTGGTTATCATTTTGATTTTCAATGTTGGTTCAACGTTGATCCTTCGGCGGGTGATTGGGAGGAGCTGGGTATGAAAAAACGCTGGCAGCGAAGGCATGTGACTGAAGCGATCGCTCGCGGTCTGATGTTGTTCTCGTTTGCACTGGTAGCAGGCTGCTTGGGGTTGATCTTGTGGACCATCTTGCGGCGTGGCCTGCCTGCAATGAGCTGGGCTATGATTACCCAGACGCCCAAAGGCGGCTTTTACCTGGGAAAAGAGGGCGGTATTTTGAACGCCATTGCTGGCTCGCTCTATATGGCAACCGGTGGAACTATCCTGGCGCTGTTATTCAGTCTTCCGATTGCGCTGTATCTTGAAACATACGTACGCGATTCGCGTTTCGGCGATAATGTGCGCCTGGCTCTGGATGTTTTATGGGGCATTCCTTCGATTGTTTATGGGGCCTTCGGCTTTACTTTGATGTTGGCAATGGGCATGCGCGCTTCTCTGTTGGGCGGGATTATTGTGCTAACCCTGTTGGAATTGCCGATCATGACACGCTCGATGGATGAAGTCATCCGGCGGATGCCAGGCGATCTGGAACATGCCGCATTGGCGCTCGGTTCTACGCGATTCGAGGTGGCTACGAAGGTGGTGATTCGCCAGATGCTGCCGGGGATATTAACGGCAGTATTGCTGGCATTTGGGCGCGGCATTGGGGATGCGGCTTCGGTGCTGTTCACTGCCGGATATACCGACCGGATGCCAACATCCTTGCTTCGGCCCGTAGCATCGCTGCCGCTAGCGGTGTTTTTTCAGTTGGGGATGCCCTATCCAGAGGTGCAGAACCGGGCATACGCATCTGCGCTCATTTTGACAGTCATCGTATTGGCAATCAGCCTGGGATCAAGGCTGTTAGCCGGGCGTTTGAGCAAATTTGTCGTGAAATAACTGTTTTTATGTCACGAGACGCGCTTTCAGCGTCGTGGAAGTCCCTTGTTAAATTCGGCTTTTTGTTACCGGCACTTGCCAAAATAAATGCAGCAGTTTAGTTCAAGCTCTTGCTGTCCATTATAAAAATTACCAAGAGGTTCGCAGTCTCTACGCTGGAAGGTTTGTTTGCAGAAAATGCATTCTAGCGTTATCGAAATATCCGCAGAAATTAAATAAATTTGCGATCGATCACTCGATGGTTGAGTGGTTACGACAGAGGAATTATGGAAGCACATATTGAAGTGCGAAATTTAAATGCCTGGTATGGCAGCAATCAGGCTCTAAAGAACATTAATATCGAAATCCCACGCAAGCAGGTGACAGTGATTATGGGACCATCGGGCTGTGGGAAAACAACGCTGTTAAAAACCTTCAACCGCTTCTTGGAGTTGAATGATGGAACGCGCATTACGGGTGAGGTGTTGGTGGATGGGGAAAATATCTATGCTCACGACATTGATGAGACTGAGGTTCGTAAGCGAGTGGGGCTTTTGGCCCAGCGCCCCTATCCGCTGCCGATGTCAATTTATGAAAATGTGGCCTTTGGGATGAACATCCACCAGATGAAGAAAGACCGCCGCGAATACAAGGAAGCGGTAAAGCATTACCTGGAAGTGGCTGGGCTGTGGGAAGAAGTCAGAAAACGACTTCACGAACCAGCAACCAGTCTTTCTATCGGCCAACAACAACGCTTGTGTTTGGCGCGCGGGCTAGCGATTGAGCCTGAAATTATCCTGGGCGATGAGCCGACGTCAGCACTCGACCCGATCTCTTCGCAACATATCGAAAAGAAGCTGTTGGAACTAAAAAGCCAATATACCACCGTGATCGTTACGCACACCTTGCGCCAGGCCAAACGCCTGGCGGATTTTGCCATCTTTATGTATCTGGGAGAGGTGGTGGAGGCCGGACCGGCTCACGATCTTTTCGCCAACCCGCAGCAAGAAAGAACGAAGGCTTACCTGGAAGGGCTGTTTTAAGAACGGAGATTGTCCAAACCGTTGATCATGATGGTTACGCTGATTTGAGTAAGGGTGTTTTTACACTGAAAATTATTATCAGTCGGTGATTGTCAGGTGGTCAGGGGAGGACGTATAATTGAATTTGAGACTAAACAAAGACAGGGAATATTTGAATGCCAGCAACTCCTACTCGTAATCGTGTTTCCCGCGTTCACACCGTCCCGGATATCCAGCCGGAAGATTCTTCAAGCGCACCGCGGATCTTATCCAGTGGAAATGATACTCTTACACCCTTGCGTCGCCCGGAATGGATCAAGGTGCGTGCCCCATCGGGCGAGACGTATGAAAAACTGCACACGCTTATGCGCTCTAAAGCGCTGCATACTGTGTGTGAAGAGGCAATGTGTCCCAACATGGGTGAATGTTGGGGATCCGGTACCGCCACTTTTTTAATGTTGGGCGATATATGTACACGTTCCTGTGTTTTCTGCGATATTAAGCACGGCAAACCTAACCCGATCGATTGGGTGGAGCCGGAACGCGTGGCACAGGCGGTTAAATCTATGAAGCTGAAGCATGCCGTGATCACCTCGGTAAACCGGGATGAACGCCGCGATGGCGGTGCTCCAATCTTCGCCATGGTCATCCGACGTATTCGAGAACTCCATTCCGGTTGTTCAATTGAGGTACTAATCCCTGATTTCAAAGGTTCGCTTGAGGCCTTGAAGATTGTAATGGATTCGCGCCCTGAGATCCTCAACCACAATGTGGAGACGGTGCCGCGCCTTTTTAAACAGATACAGCCTCAGGATAACTACAACTGGGCAGCGGCAACTCTTTCAAACGCAAAAAAACTCGACCCTGATGTGTTGACGAAATCGGGTATTATGGTGGGGCTTGGCGAAGAAATTCACGAAATTAAGGCAGTGATGCGTGATCAGCGCAGCTGGGGTGTTGATATTCTGACGATCGGCCAATATCTGCAGCCAAGCAAACAGCATCACCCTATCACGCGCTACTATACGATGGAAGAATTTACCGAATTACGCGAATATGGCTATGAGATTGGTTTCAAGTGGGTTGAAGCGAACCCACTGGTCAGATCTTCTTACCATGCTTACGAACAGGTGCGTGCGCTGAGTGTTGTGCATCGAAAGCTGTATGGCGAAGAAGCGATGTCAGGTTGATTGTCTGAAC
>CAIMZS010000464.1 GCA_903846015.1 uncultured Anaerolineae bacterium
CGCACTCAGTTGGTATATTAATTGTTTCATCGCCAAAAACCTGATAAATTACTCGAAAAGGAACCTGTTCTCGTAGTTCGAAGATGCGGGCATGCATAAATTGGACTACTCCAACTGCATCCAAAACAGGGGGGCGCAGATCAGCACAGATTTGTCGCGTTTCGACCAGGATTTGATGTAGCTCTTCTTGAAGTGGAACAAGATTGCTTGCTTGTATAACTGGCAAGCGGCGAGCCTGGAAAAGCTGATAATTAACAGAGACCAGTGATTGAATTATGTGGTCATGCAAATCATGAGAAAGCTGCTTGCGCTCTTCCTCACGAGCGATCGCAAGCCGCTGGTGCAGTTGCCGGATTACCCTGGCGCGAAGTTCCAATTCTTCGGCCAAAACAGCGTTTTCAATGGAAACTATCGCCTGACGGAAAAGAATATTTAACATCCGGATGTCCCGTTGTCCAAACTCCTTTCCTCCGCGTTGTTTTCCTAAGATTATCAAGCATAAAGGTTGGGTCTTTCGGTCGATGTACAACCAAGCCTGCGCTTTACCGATAGTTAACTTATCGAACGGTATATCGTGCTTTTCCAATAAGCTTACCAACTCTCTAATAGGCATGAGTTGGTAAGCTGGTGTTTTAAGCGAGAATTCAAATAAAGGTTTGTATGCTGAAAACTCCTCTATAACCGATTGAGGTGGTTCCTCTTTGCCAGCAGTCAAGACAATGGTTTTTTCTGGCAAAACAATACGAACAAACTCAATCTGCATTGCTTGCATCAAAGATTGCCCCAGGATTTCCAAGGTAGTTTGTAAATCGCCCGGAGAAACAGAAAGCGCATGGCTGACCAATTCAAGCGTAGACTGCTCATCGCGCCAACTTCCGTATAAAAGAGTACGTACCTTGCCCGACACTGCTTGAAAGAACGGATAGACAGTCAGGCTAAGAGATAAAAACAAGGTCAATTCTGTGAATAATCGAAATTGTTCGGGGATCATAACGATGTTTCTTAACGCAAGGAAAGTAACACCGTACAAACCGCCAAGGATGCTTGCTGTGATGCCCATTACAACTACGTAATTGCCATACTTTTCTAAACGGATAAGCTTTTTCCGAAAAATTGCATAGGCATAACCAAAGGGAATCAAAATCAGAAACATTAAAGAGATATTTGACGGCAGAATTGTCTGTGCAAACAAGGCGTTTGGAATAAGGTTAAAAAAAGTCAGCGGTGCAAACGCGAGAATGATGCTGATAAGGACCGTTGCTAGATTGGATGAAGCAATTCTATCTTTACCAAAAGCTAATTGAACCACAAAGAATGCGATTAAGATGATCCCGGTTAATCCTGTCCAGGCTAAGATCAATGTGCGAGGCCAGAAGGTTGCGGGCTGGAATATCTCAAATCCCAGGCAAATTAGCGAAATGAGCCCGGCTGCCGGGTAGAGCATCTTTTTTAAAAGCGTCATTCGGGGATTCAAGAATAACGGCTGAGGAAAGTACAGATGCGCCTGGATCGCAACCGGTCCTATCCAAATTTCGGCCAAGTGAAAAAACCAAGCCATCCAGATCGGAGCAAACGAGGAAACCGATCCTAAAGAGAGAAGAGCAACCAACAGGTAGACAAAGATAACAAACGTTCCATATCCATGATTTTCATACCCAAAAGCTAAGATTAATCCGCCAAGCAGCCAAAAGATAATCGTAATCCCGAATATCCCTAGTCTGTTGGTGATTTCCGCCATTGATGGTTGTACCAAGTAAAAAGTTACATTTCGAATCAAGCCTTCGCGATTTTTGTAAACAAGGGTGACCAAGTCGCCAGCGGATTTTCCGGGAAATTCCCGTGCACTGAGCACTGGTTTGCTGTTTATAGAGATAATGCGACTTCCGATTTGGATCAGCTTCACAGC
>CAIMZS010000465.1 GCA_903846015.1 uncultured Anaerolineae bacterium
AACTTTAGTTTCCGCTAACTGGTGCTGATAAAGAGGGTGGTAATGGGCTCAAAACGTGATAATCTTGTTTGTGACGCAAACAAATTTCACAGGAGAACCCATTACCATGATAGATCATACCATAGGCGTTCTGGTTATTTTGACGCAAGGATTACCAGTGGGGACGAATCTGGCAATGTTGCACTTTATGTTTATGCTGGTGAGCGGAGCGCTGCTGCCGAACCGAGGTGCAATGTTTCCGGGGCTAAAATCGATAGGATTATCAGACGCTGCCACGCGCAGAGCCTGGGCAGCTTTTGGGAAAGGCGCATGGCAAATGCCAGTCATCCTGGTATTGTGGCGAGAGCACGTCACAGGGCTGCCTGGTTGGCAAGAACATCGCTATGAAGGTTATCGCGCAGTTCCAGCAGATATAACTGCGTTCTGGCGTCCAGCGTTGAAGAATTGTCCGAGCAAGCATTATCATCCGGCGGCCAATCGGGCGCTGCCAGCAGTGATCATGGGGATCACCGGCGTGGTAGGCGAAATCAATGGGCAAAGACTGGCTTTGCCGCGCGCATTTGAGCGGGCACATCCCAAAGATATGAGCGAGAAGCGTTTATGGCAGGAAATACTCAAAAATGCCAAAAAGAGCCTGGCAGAGGATGAGATTTTAGTTGTGGATGCTGGCGTAAAGATCAGTCTCTTGCAAGAATTCGAGATTGAGCGCTATGTGGTGCGTCTGGCAATCAATTTTACGGCGCGTCGGAATTTTCTGCCTGAGCACTTCAAAGGGCGCAAGCCAACCTACGGAGCCCTGGTGCGTCCGTTGCCACGCAAATACAAGGATAAAACGCTGGAAGCAACTGCTCCAGACGAAACCTATACCTGGATCGAGAACAGAAGCCAACTCCGCGCAGAGATTTGGCGCGACCTGGTTCTGACCGGAAAGGCACCAAGCAAGACCAACAAAATCTTCGATGTCTACGCCATTTACGACCCTGAGTTTGACACGCCCTGGCTGCTGGCGGTACCGATCAAACTGAAACCTGAAAGTATGCGTAGCCTTTACAAAGACCGCTGGCCGGTGGAGCAAATCCCTAACAGCGCCAAACAGATGGTCGGATCCCATCGCCAGTTTGTTCACAACACCGAGTCGATCCAGCGCTTGCCCGAATTGGCACTCCTGGCAGGCTCAGTCTTGAGTTTCCTGGCAGCAACCATGCTGCCAATCCCAACCGGTTTTTGGGATCGAAAACCAAAGCGAACTCCTGGACGCCTACGCCGTGTACTCATCGGCAAGCCATTTCCCAAAGATGCCATACTTCCCAGGCAACTTCGAGAAAAGAAGTCGGTCACAGCCCATTTACCCAAAGGATACCTGGCCCGCAGAGCAAAAACGCTCGCCGCAGCCTGCACCTAGCCAGTTTCACACGCAATATTGCCCGTTTTGTAAGGCCCCAACCTACCGGAAGCTACTTCCGGTATACGTGCTTATCCACTTTTAGCGGAAACTAAAGTTCAACCCATTGCGCTGAAGGATGCCCGGATCGGGTTGGGTCTGATTGAGATGATCGCCGCCCAATGGGATTACGGAAAAACGGCTGGCCGGAACCCCGAGATAATGCGAGAACTGGTCCTGAGAAAAGCGAGAATCGGTGATTACGAGCCTGGCTATGCGCACCAGACTATTGAATACCAGCCTATATTTGGTCTGGAAGAGAGGAGTGTAGGCCTCTGGAATTGCAAAAATGGAGGCGTCGTGAAATGTTACCGCCTGGTTGCCATAAAACAAGGGGCCAACGTTCGCCGGTGAAAACAGGAACCCGCCCCGCACAGATAAGGGCAAATCCATTTGTTCCCATAAAAAACCGGAATTAATGCCCACCCGCTGAATGCGAATATTTTTCCAATCGGGCAGTTTTTTCACATTTGGGGGTACAAGACAGACCATCTTAAGCTGCTGGAGGTCTTTTTCCTGCAAGATGGAATCCATTTGCCG
>CAIMZS010000466.1 GCA_903846015.1 uncultured Anaerolineae bacterium
AATCGAGGAGAGTGCAATTTGGACGAGTTTTGTCGCATACTTTTTGCATTGGAGTCATGTATTAAATCGCTTTTTAATCCCTGTTAGCCATCTCCAAATTGGTTGAGAGCCGTTAATATCCAAAAATAGTATTCGAGACGGTTATTTTCTGCCATATTGAATGCATGCAAAGATAAGCCATTTGATCTTTTCTTGTATTTTGAGTTTCCAACCGAAAAATCAAGGCGTTGGCGTCGTCATTACCTGCGGGGAATTTGTGGATTTGTCCTGGATACCGCTTTGCGTCGGCGTGGTGGTTGCTGTAATCTGTGAATTCAATAATGAGTTTCTCAGCGTGGCGATTAACACCTGGCGTTCACTGGATTCTTTTTGGGTAAGGATAATGATCAGGCTTGGGGATGAACAATTGATTAACTGATCCATCTCACTTAACTGAATCGTTTTAATATTATCAACCATGTATCTTACGAGGTCGCCATTGCTCATGGTCATTAAAATTTCGTCGCCAGGTTCAAAAGTAAGGTAAATGGCTTGTATCTGCTTATTCCAGGGAAGAGAAACCAATTTACATATTTCTGTTGTAACAAGCCACTCAGGACTTGTTGGATTCCAAATTCCATCTTTCACAGACCCGGTCTGGAGGTTGAATGCCCAGCCCCCTGGGAATTCAACTGACCGTGGGGTTGGGTATTGCACGTAAGTCGGGCTTGCCGGAATGGATGGGGTTCCCCTTGGGCTGATGAAAAGGAAAAAACCAATTGTCACGATGATAATAACGGCGAACATACTCAGGCTTATCATTAATATCTTAACAAGTCTGCTTGATTGGTCAAACTCATCCTTTAGGTGCTCGAAAAATGAAGCCTTTGGTTTTTGTATCTCGGGCTCAGGAAAACTCAGGGTTTCTTGAAGGGCCTGCAAACGGCTTTCTGATTCTAGCCAATCTTGTTCAATTTCGCTGTTTAGGAATACTGGTTTACTGGTTAAAGGAACCGCCCCCTGCTCAAGAGCCAATAGTTCTTCGTTTTTCCTGTTCTCGAAATACTCGATCAAAAACTGGATTTTCTTTTCGCGGGTATTTACGGGTATTTGTAGCCAATCTATCCCAAGATCCTTACATACAGAGATAACATCTTCTTCGGACATGGTACTGGAAATCAACAACTTGATGGTTTCTGGTGGAACAGTTCCATGTTTCACTTTGTCGGCAAGCGTTACCAGTTTTTCATCAAAAACAGAATCATCCTCCATGACAAATGGAGGAGTAGTGTTGGTTGATTCTAACAGCCGATCCCCCGATTCTGAGCGAATCGCCTTGATTCTTCGGGCAATTTCGTTATCCACACGGCTGATAGTTGAATTTGGATCTAATCCAGATGTTGGTTTTGAATCTTGTAATTTTCTGGTGTTTAAATTTCTCAGGTCATTTCGCGAGAGAGATGAAGTTTCTCCAGGGGTACGAGGATCGTTGCTGTCGAAAGGATAGGAATTGGAAACGGTGGCAGCAGGTTTTTCCCGGGCCGAATTTTGGGCAATATTTTTATTTGGCGCTGAACTTTGAAGATCTGCTTCAGGTTTGCTGTTCAGGCGTGATGTAAGTCTCGGTGATATTAATTTACCAGTTACTTTTCTGAAAAAACCACCGATTTTTTCAGAAGGGTTCGATTCATCCTGTGTAGCTTCATCGAGAGGATTTGTTTTCTCGGCAGGGTTTGTTTCATTTCCTCGCCAGGATTGCCAGATATCAGCGATGACTTTTTCGTCAAGAATCTCCCTTGCCCCGCCAGTTTTCAACTGGTTCGTAAAAGGGAGCGCTTCATCTTCCGGTTTTGGAATGGCTGATTCTTCGATATTGTCTGGATCGTCTTGAGGCAGGCTGTTTATGTCCATGATTCCACGCTTTCCTTGTTAAGGGAATTGAGTCGGCAGAATGGGTTGAGTAAATAGGAAAGTGATGGGGATATCGCCACTTTCAGGCACCTGGATTGGGGCGCTGCGGTAAAAACCCGGTAAGGTTATTTTTCCGATTGTTCCAATCCGGACACCGGTAAGATCGAAGATGGTCATGCCATTCTTGCTTACCTGGGTATTCGTAAAACCATCTTGAAGGTTGATGGTAACAAGAACGTTGTCCAGCGTTTCGTTATCCTGTCGGATGCCATCGCCATTTTTGTCGACAAACATTCTGACAATGATGCGCGCAGTTGAAAGTAGAGTTACCTGGGTGGGGGTTACCGGGACAGGAGTTGCGGTTTGTAACTGTATATTCGCCAGTTCTGCAGGAGGGTTGAGATTATCGGAGAAACTGGACATGGATGTCCAGAATTTATCGATGTATTCTAGTGACCCGGGACAATTCAAATTCTTCGACACTGTTTTCCAACTGACTTGTGTATTTGCAGTTACTGATTTCTCGATGGCGTTTTGCAGGCAGCCGAAACCGCTGTGATACGATACCAATGTGAATTTCCAGCTATCTTCGTAATTTGCATTGACTTGATACAAGCGCAAGATCGATTTGGTCTGAATGCAATTCGCGTAAAGCACTTTGGCGATCGTGGAAATGCTCTGGGTTGCTTTGGTTAAATCAACCCCATACTGGCAGGAAGGACAGGTTGCATCCATTGATTGCATATATACCCCCCTGATCAAGGCCCGATCCAATCCGGAGAGACTTACATAAGGGCGGTCACATTGATAAAGGGCACTCGAACAAATCTGGCTGTAAATATCTGGGTTTGTCCGTAATACTACGTCGATGCCGAGTTGGTTCACTTGTCCCAGACCGATCTCATCTAAAAACAATCTTTGAGTGGTAGGCCAAAATTGCGATTCAACTTCGATCAGTGTTTTGAGTAGAATCGGAGGAATTCGATCGTTTCTAGACGTCAGCCAAATATCCAAATCGTACTGGTTTTGCCAGGCAACCATCTGATCCCTGGCTGTGCTCATCCCGCAGGCATTGGGTGAATTGTAGCCCCCGCCCCCTCCAGGGCAATCTTTGGCATTGACCGCCCCGCTTGTTATCAGTTTGCTGGCAAGATAAAATAAACTTTTGTCGGTATTCAGGTCGGCAGGGTTTTGTGGAAATATGGCCCAGGAAGGTGGAACGCTTTCGGCATTTTGCCAGATACTTGCGCACGCATCGGAGAAGATGACAAATTTTGCGAGAGTGATGATCGAGAGAGTATAACCGCCGGATGTCATTGCCGTGATCTGGACATTGGCTTGATTCTCAGTGCTCGTAACTCCATTCTGGTTATAAGCCCAAAATGTGATTTGTCCGGAAGCTGGGAAGTCAAGCGCGCATGGGGCTGATGGGCAAACAAAGCTTTTATCCTGTACCGTCCCGCGAATTGATACAGGGCCTGATTCGCTGGAGAAGGATTGATAAGCGCTGAGAATGACATACGGTCTGGATACTGTTCCCGATGGTACCTGGATAAACGCTTCTAACTTGGGTTTGATGGAGTTTATGGCTTGATACTGGGAAGTGGGGGTGAAGGTAGCCTCTACTCTTGGCGTAAATGAAGAAGTTGGAATTGGATCTGGCGTTTGGCTGATTTTAGGCGTGGGGCTACTACTCGTAGCTGCGGCCTCAGAATTAAAAACTCTCGACAAAGAGACGCTATACGATAAAAAAGATAAGAAGACAATCAAAAAAATAGTGCGTTTCATCGCTACGATTTCTTATTGGTGACAGCTAACCGACTATTAACTCTTTTCCATGCCTTTGAGGGCACTGGTGGGGGAATGTACTTCAGGATATCATTGCTGATTGTATAAGCCATGTCTTCAATTTTTTTCGTAATCGGGATGTCAGGGCGGGATACCACAAATGGGGCACCAAGATTTAGGGCCCTGAGAACCTCAACAGGCTCGTATGGAATTTCAAAATCAAATTGACGGCCAAGCGCTTTTTGAAGTTGGGCCTTGTCAATGCCATTACCTGAAAAGTTTTGATTCAGCACAAGTTTGATATTTTCAGGTGGAATCCCGAGTTGTTCGTATATTTTAAGCGCGCTCACTGCAACTCGCAGTGAGCCCATTTCCGGTCCCACCACAAGCAGGATTGTGTTTGCAATCATCAAGTTCGAAATGACCATATCTGAAAAATCATGTGGGGTATCGAGTACGATGAAATCGTACTCTTCATTAATTTTTTCGAATATCTTTCGCCAGAATTCATCCGTGTAAACGTCTGTTGCAACTGGAAATCGCGGGGCAGCAATAAAATGAATACCGGTATCATGCTTGGTGATCAAATCATCAATCATGCTGGTTTCAATCTCTGCAATTTGGAAATCGGAAAATTTTGCTAATGTGTTTTTTGGAGCCTTGTTGAGCAGAAGGGCAACCTGGCTGGCAGCAAAGGCAGTATCAATCAACAGGGTTGGTTTTTCCCATACCTGATAAAACGAGATGGCAAGGTTTACTGCCAGACTTGAAACACCACTTCCACCGCGAAGACTGTGCACCAATACAACCGTTGGATTTATCTGCAAGGTCTTATCAAGCTTGTCGGTAAGCTGCAGAGCCTTTGCGCGCCTGGCAAGGATATCCAGTCGAGCCGCAAGTTCCTCTGGTTCGAATGGTTTGATAAGGTAATCGTCCGCTCCAAGTTCAAAAGCCTTAAGTTTATCCTGTAATGTCTGTACGCTGGTTAAGAAAATAACCGGGATATGGTGATAACGTGGGTCACGGCGCAGGCTTTGTAAAATATCAAAACCAGTCATATCTGGCATGCGCATATCGACAATTATGATTTCAGGTTGAAATGTCGCTATAGCTGCCAGCCCTTCCTTACCGTTCTTGGCGTATTCAAGTTCATATCCTCGGTTTTTTAATATACTGGATGCCATTTTATAAAAAACCGCTTCATCGTCAATCATTAAAACGCGCATGAATTAATTACCTCCCAATGCCGCAGGGTTTTGAATTTCCTTTTGTTCAATAATTTTTTTACCCATATCAAGCACAATTTGAATATTCTGGTGGATTTCGTGATAAGTTGATGTGGCAGATTTTAGTTGGTGTCGGCGGCTGTATTCATCCAACTGAAATGCCAGCATGGAGAGTTGGTTTGCCCCGAAGTTGGCGGCCACTCCTTTTAAGTTATGCGCGAGCAGTGATAACTCATCCCAATTTTGTGCTCCCAGTGCACTCTCCAATTTTTCTACTCGAATTGGCAATGATAAAAGGAATTCTTTTAAATTTTCCCTATAAAGGGTTGTGTCGTTATTAAAACGGGGCATGGCACTTTGCACATCAAGAAGATGTGCCCCCGCGAGTGTATTATTTGAATATAGTTGAGATTCTTGTTCTAATTGTGTTTCGGACTGATCTGCGATGATGTTTACCAAGAGGTTAATTCTTTTGACATCAAATGGTTTGGTAATAAATGTATCCGCTCCAGCTTTTTTGTATTCATCAGAGATATCTGTTGGATTCGACCCGGTCAAAATCACAATCGGAGTATGTTTTTCATTATTTTCCCATTCGCGGATTTTCCTGATCGCTTCCAGCCCATCCATTTCAGGCATGTGTAAATCCATGAAGACCAGATCATAGGTCCCAGATTTAACGGCATCAACTGCTTGCATACCATTCCAGGCACTTTTTACTTTGTGTCCGTAACGCGAAAGAAGCAATCTCATCATTGCTTGATTTTGGTCATCATCTTCCGCTACAAGAATATTTAAAATTCGCATGTCATTTCCAAAATAGCATACTTCGAGTGTTGATGTAAAAATAATAAAAAGATGCCTGCGCCTTGGCAAATTAATCTTATTAATAGATTGGTTATTGTATCCAGCAGAATAATAGAGTTCTTAGGATTGTGCTAAAAAAGCACAATAGCAGAACTATTATATTTTACTATATCAAGGAAGATATTATCAAACAAGTACTCTATTTGTGCAGCAATGAAAAGCAAGCCAAATTCCAAGTCAGTTTTTGGATAATAACCTGTACCATGATGATGGGTGGATAAGCCGACAATGGTTGACCCGAAAATATTTGAGCGTAATTTTTTTGCAACCATCATCGAGAGTGGCTTTATAGGCTCTGGAACCATTTTGTGAGACAAGACACCTAACCAGTTTTTTGATCAAGAGGCATTAAATAAGAAAGGTGGTTTCCGATGGTTGCCAATCAGCGGGTATAATTCATGGTATGGATGATAACCCTTCATTTCGGCCTTATCTTGTTCCGACATTAATAATGATGGTTGGTGGTTGGGGCGGGCTTGCTTTGTTATTAAACTTTAGCGTTCCCACCATTTGGCCGCGTTGGGGTTTATTTGCCCTGATAGTTCTGGCCGGGACAGGAACAGCCACCCCAATTTCTTACTGGTTTAATCAAACCTTTCGAACGAAGCCACCTGCTGATTCTGGCACGATCGTGCGCGAGTCTGTATCGGTCGGGGTTTATTTTGCGGTATTGGTTTGGCTGAGCATCGGCCGTATTCTCAATTTTCCCATTGCTGCCTGGTTGGCGCTTGGCCTGGTTTTTATTGAATATTTGATGCGCGTTCGCGAAACAGCTCAAAAGTCAGAAAATGTCCCTCCGCAGCCTCCCGTCAGTTGATAAACTCTTACAAGAAAGCAGTACTTTGATTTCTGCTTATGGCAAACCGCTTACTTTGACGGCGATTCGTGCAGCCCAGGATGAAGCCCGAAATGCAATACGCGCAGGAGCCGAAATTCTGCCGAATTCCCAGTTTCTTGCTGAAGTTGAAGCGCTGTTGCGGGAATGGACGAAACCGACTCTTCAAGCGGTGATCAATGCCACAGGTGTTATTTTACATACCAACCTTGGGCGGGCGCCACTTTCGGATGCTGCCGTCAGGGCGATGGATGGGGTTTCACGTGGTTACTCTACCCTTGAGTTTGATCTTGAGAGTGGCAAAAGGGGCAGCCGTCTTATCCATGCCGAGTCCCTTTTAGAAAGATTGACAGGTGCTGAGGCAGCTCTGGTAGTGAATAATTGCGCATCAGCGGTACTATTGGTGTTGACAGCGCTTGCCAGACGTAAACCCGTCATCATTCCGCGTTCACAGCTGGTCGAGATCGGTGGGGGATTTCGCATCCCCGATGTCATGAAGCAATCCGGCGCCAGGTTGGTGGAAATTGGAACCACCAACAAAGTGCGAATTTCGGATTACGAAGAAGCGCTTCTTCCGCCAGCCGATTCGATTGTGATGCGTGCTCATCGATCTAACTTCAGGATTATAGGCTTTACTGAAGAGCCTGAATTAAAAAGCATTATCGATATTTCTCATCAGCACGGCGCTATTTTCGTAGACGATCTCGGTTCGGGTGCTCTTTTGGATACTGCCCGGTTTGGTATTCAACATGAACCGACAGTACAAGAATCTGTGGGTAATGGTGCAGACCTGGTTATGTTTTCTGGGGATAAATTAACCGGAGGGCCACAGGCTGGTATTATTGTTGGTAAGCTGGGTCTAATTGAGAAGATAAAAAAACATCCTCTGGCTCGGGCGGTACGCGCAGATAAAACTTGCCTGGCGGGTTTATCTGCCACCTTACTCCATTATCTTAAAAATGAAGCCGAGCTTGAAATCCCCATTTGGCGAATGATCTCCACCCCGCTGGATGTTGTGAAGGAAAGAGTTGAAACATGGCAGCGGCAGTTGGGCTTTGGTGAAGTGCGGCTTGGCGAATCAACTATTGGGGGCGGGTCCCTGCCAGGGTATTCGTTTCCTACATGGCTTCTGGCTATTCCGGTCAAGTCTCCTGATAAAGTTTTATTCAAAATGCGAAAATTTCGTTTCCCTGTAATTGCCCGGACGGAGAATGATTGCATTTTAGTAGACCCGCGTACGGTTCTACTGGAACAAGATGAAATATTGGTTGAATGTCTAAATTCTGTTTTGCAGGTAGCAGACATGCGATTGGCCGAAACAAAAAGGTAAAAGCGCAATGGGATGGTCTTACCCTGTACTTGATCTACAATCTTTGCTCGCGGAGATATATCAATGAAATCTGATCTGGACATTCTTATGAAATCCAAAAATCTGGATGCCATCCTTGTGTTTGGAAATGCGGAGCATAATCCTCCCATGACATATCTAACCGGAGGCGGGCATGTTTCGGCGGCAACATTAATAAAAAAGCGTGATAAAGCAGCCGTGTTATTCTGTAATGCTATGGAGCGCGAGGAAGCGGCAAAATCAGGGCTTAATGTTCGTTTGTACGATGAGTACCCCTGGCAGGATATGCTCGAGGAAGCTGGCGGTGACACTGCCAAAATGGCTGCAATGCGTTTGAATCGTATTTTCTTGGAGATGGAAATCAGCGGACGAGTGGGGATTTTTGGCCATGTTGAATTGGGCGGTATGTTTGCTACGCTTATCTTTTTCCAGATGCTCATGCCTTCGGTTGAACTGGTAGGAGAGACGCGCGAAAACTCACTTTTCATGGTTGCGATGGAGACCAAGGATGAAACTGAAGTGGCTCGTATTCGCAGGATGGGAAAAATCACCACGGAAGTGGTGCGCCTGACAGCCGACTATCTAACCAGTTGCGAGGTCAGTTCCAGCCAGGTACTGCTTGATGAAAACGGCGCTGATCTAAAGCTTGGGGCTGTGAAGGCGAAGATTAACCTTTGGCTGGCAGAACGAGGCGCATCGCCTACCGAAGGATTTATTTTTGCCATCGGGCACGATGCAGGGGTACCGCACTCCCAGGGCAACCCTGCTGACTTAATGCGGCTTGGGCAGACAATCGTATTTGATATTTATCCCCAAGAGCAGGGCGGCGGTTATTTCTATGATTTTACCCGTACCTGGAGCCTGGGCTACGCCACCCCTGAGACGCAAAAACTTTTTGATCAGGTCTACCATGCCTACAATAAAATTGTTGAAAATATTGATTTGAATGCCAATTTCAAAGATTACCAGATGTTGACCTGCGAGATTTTTGAAAAAGATGGACATCCTACCCCGCGGACGCAGCCAGGGTCACTGCAAGGTTACATCCACTCCCTTGGGCACGGTGTCGGGCTGAATATCCACGAACGCCCGTGGAGCGGACTAACTGCATCGGATGATAACTTGCTAAAACCGGGCGTTGTGATGACCATTGAGCCTGGTCTGTATTATCCGGATCAAGGCATGGGTGTTCGGATCGAGGATACCTACTGGGTTCGTCCGGATGGTGTTTTCGAAATTCTGGCTGATTACCCCTATGATTTTGTTCTGCCGATGAAAAAGTGGAACGGATGAACAACCTTCCCGTGCAGAGACTGGGATCATGTATTCATCATTTGTGGTCTCTGTTTCAGTATAATTAAATGCCACTCATCTATTTGAGAATTTCACAACCTATTAATCATGTCTGAATTAACTGATGCCCGCATCCTTGCAATTGAATCGTCCTGTGACGAAACTGCCGCCGCTGTGATTGAGAACGGTCGCCATCTATTATCATCGGTTGTGGCTTCGCAGATGGAAATTCATGCTCGTTACGGGGGTGTATATCCAGAAGTGGCCTCTCGCCAGCATGTCTTGAGCATTGGCCCGGTGGTGGAGCAAGCACTCACACAGGCACACCTTAGCCTGGCAGAAGTGGATGCCATCGCTGTAACGCGAGGACCGGGCCTTGCCGGTTCACTTGTAGTAGGGTTGAATGCAGCCAAAGGTCTCGCGATTGGCGCAGGCAAGCCATTGATCGGCGTTAATCACCTGGAAGGGCATATTTATTCGTCCTGGGTTTATGCTGATTCCGGCCATAAGAGTGATATTCCTGCAGCACCGCAATTTCCGCTTTTGGCTTTGCTTGTTTCTGGTGGTCACACAGAATTAAACCTGATGACCGGCCACCTGACCTATCGTCGCCTGGGTGCCACACTCGACGACGCAGCCGGTGAAGCCTTTGATAAAACCGCCCGTTTGTTGGGATTGCCTTACCCGGGAGGCCCTTCGGTGCAGTCTGCGGCTGAGACCGGCAACCCGTTTGCTTTCCGCTTTCCACGCGCGAGGACGGATGGAGCCTGGGATTTCTCTTTTAGCGGTATTAAAACCGCTGTTCTACGTGAAGTTCGCCGCATGCAGGCCAACGGTGTTGCCATTCCGGTGGCAGATATGGCAGCCAGTTTTCAGGCGGCGATTGTGGATACTTTGCTGGCTAAAACATTGGCAGCAGCGCGTGAGTTTGGGGTGAGTGAAATTCTTGTGGCGGGGGGTGTTTCGGCAAACAAAGCGCTGCGGGCTGCATTTATGAATCAGGCTGAATTTAAAGTTAATATCCCTAAATTTGCTTTTTGTACTGATAATGCCGCGATGATCGCATCTGCTGGTTATTTCCGTTATACGCAGGGGGACCGCTCGGCGCTGGATATGGATGTTATGCCGACCTGGCCATTGTCATCATAGTATAAGTGATTTGGATCTCAGGCCAGAGCATTCAAAATCTGTTCAAGTGAGATTGGCCCTTCGCGTAGAATTACTGGCTGCCCCTGTGAACAATCCACCACTGTGGATGGGGTTCCGCCTGGTGTAACCCCGCCATCCAATATTAATGGGATTTTTCCATCCAGCTGGGCTTGCACTCCCCGCGCAGTGGATGAACTACCCATACCAGAGATGTTTGCTGAACTCACGGCCAGGGGGCCGGTTTTCCTTAGTAATTCGAGAGTTGGTAGAAAATTGGGAATGCGAACTCCGACGGTGGGTAAGGGAGTAATTGCATCGGGGATTGATGGGTGGCGCGGTAACGCAATTGTTAACGGCCCTGGCCAAAACCGCTTTGCCAGTTTTTCACATTGTGAGTTAACGCCAGTTGCGACACTATTCAACTGGCTAATATCCCCTATCAGCACGGGGATGGCTTTTTCACCACTCCGCCCTTTCACATCAGAAATTCTGCTGACAGCCTGCTCATTGAATGCCATGGCACCCAAACCGTAGACCGTATCCGTCGGGAAGGCTACTAGCCCACCGCTGGTGAGTATCTCAATGGCAAGCGGAATAGCTTTTGGATCATTAATGGCCAATATGATAGTTTGCATAGTATTGTTTATACCTTTCTTTTGCTCAAATTATCATTGTAATAAAATATTAATGATAGCCAGGCGATCATTCCCGGCCAGGTCTTTCTTGATCTGGATATCAGCCCCAGGAAAATATTCGCCCGCCAGCGTTTTGACGGTTTGACCCTGACGCTGTTCAATTTCAAGCAAAAGCAAACCTTCAACCATATTTTTTTCCGAAAGTACCGAAATCAGCCGCCGAATCAAATCAAGCCCATCAACGCCACCATCCAGTGCCAGGGTTGGCTCTTTGCCGTATATTTCCAAAGCTTTAAGGGTTTCGGTGGGGATATACGGCAGGTTGGCGCAGATCAGTTCAAATGGGAAGGTCGGCATGTCATTTGGCAGCAAGTCAGCCTGGATAAATTCAATACTATCAGTTACCCCATGACGTTCAGCATTTTCTTGGGCTATTTTGATTGCTGCGGATGATATGTCGGTTGCCATGAATCTGGCATGGGGGACATGGGTTGCCAGCGTAATTGGGATGATACCAGAACCGGTGCCGATATCCAGAATGTGATGGACCCTGCCAGGATGGGTTCTTATCAATTGTAGGGCAACTTCAATCAATAGTTCTGTTTCTGGGCGAGGAATTAACACAGATGGCGTGACGATAAAATCCAGCCCAAAGAATTCCCAATGGCCGAGCACGTAAGGCAAGGGTACGCCCTTGACCAATTGGCGAGTAGCTGCCTGAATGGCTTTTTCCTGTTCGGTGGTCAGGCTGGCTTCGGGATGGCTGAGCAGCCAGGTGCGGTTGTGCCCGGTGACATGCGCTAGCAGCACCTGCGCATCAAGCCTGGGTGTTTCTCCAGGAATCTGTGCTGCGAGAGAATTAATCATTGGAAAATCCAAATATCATCCTGTCCAGCAGGGTACGCTGCAAGAGCAGGAAAATTACTACCACCGGTGCTGACATGATCAATACCAATGATCCCAGGTAACTCCAGGGTTGGGCGCTGCCAGATTGCACCATTGCATAGATCGACATCGCCAGAGTAACTGTGTTGGGTTTTTCTACGAACAACCAGCCAATGGCAAATTCCGAATAAGCCATTAGAAAGGCGATGAGCGCTGTAATGGCAATGGAAGGGATTGCGAGCGGCAAGGTAATCAAGTAAAAAGTGGCAAAATTGCCTGCGCCGTCCAGAAAGGCGGCCTCTTCCAATTCCTTTGGGATGGCCTGAAATGCGCTGCGCATGTTCCAAATGCAAAATGGCATTGCAAATGCGGCATAGACGATGGTCAGGCCTGGCAGCGTGGTGCGAATTTTTAGAATACTCAAAACGATGTAAAGGGGGGTGGTGAAGGCAATCGGTGGAAGTAGTGCGGTTAAAAGAAGTAAGAAAAGTCCAGGCTTACGGCCTGGGAAGCGAAAACGCGCAAAGGCATACGCGAGGCTGGCACCCAATATGATCGATACCAACGCTGCGCCAACAGAAACAAACAGGCTGTTTTGAAGCAGAGTCATGAAATTGACCGATTGGTAGGGCTTATCCAGGACTTTGAAAAAGGCATCCATCGAAAAGACCTTCGGTAACCAGCGAAATTCGGTTGGGCGTGCGATCAGTGACCCATCGAAGGCCAGACGGATCATTCCCCAGATGGGTAGTATCACATACAGACCGATCATCACCAGGATGATTTGTGAAGTGATCTGGCGAAATGCGGAAATCTTACGCAAGATTTATATCCTCCCCAGCCTTGCTCCAACGGTTGAATAAGATAATAAAGCCGACCAGGATGAGTAAGGTGATGATATTGAGCACGGCTGAGCCCGCAAACTGCCCATTGGTAGAAAAGCCACTGGTATTGAAATAGTTATAAGAAAGCCTGGCGAGAGTGGTATAGCTGCTGTGAAAGGCCTGAAAAAGGTAAAATTGGTTAAATGCAAAAATGCACCGAATGAGAATGGCTGGCAGTACAAGCGGCATTACAAGTGGCCAGGTGACATGTCGGAAGGTTTGCCAGGCGTTGGCGCCATCCAATTGAGCTGCATCGAAAACTTCGACAGGTAAATACTTTAGCCCGGCGCTGGTTGCCAGCATGATGAAAGGGAAGCCATACCACGTGGCTGCGATGAGGAGCACTACCAGCCCGGTGGCTCGGTTTTGTTCCCAATCGAGCAAAAAAGCAAACGGGATATTCTTCCCATAGGTTTCTGTTGCCAGGCTGAGCCAGCCTGTGGTGGGTGCAAAGATATTTATCCACATCTGTGCCCCGATCATTTCAGGAATGGCCCAGGGTAGAATAAATAACATTTCCCAGCCGCGCCGAAATTTGATTCCTCGCTGCCAGAGCAGCATGGCTATGCCTATTCCGAGCGAGGCTTGCAAAGCCACTGATATTATCGTCCAGAAAATATTAAATACCAGTGTGCCGTTGTTGAGAATATTGTTCAGCATGATCTGGTAGGATCCTGGGCCGATATAGCTGACTAACCTGGCACGGAAGGGAAACTTTGTCGCTGCGGCAGCAATCTGTCCGGTCAGCCCACCCCATACTTCCCTCCAGATGCCGCCGTTAAAACCATCCTTAATCGATATGCTGTTGAAGTCGGTAAGCGAAACGCCAAATTGGAAAATCAACGGGAAGAGTGTCAGGACCGCAAATGCCAGCAGGCCTGGGACGAGCCAGGGTAGCGCCTGACGAACATTGTTGTGGGTCGATTCTTCAATGTTTCTGGTTTTCCTCCCCTGTTCTTTCAGCCAATTTTGACCCGGGGCGATGATTAGCGTCGTAACACCATGTGCTGCTGCGAGCGATAGTGGCGCTGTCAGGATCAGTATATATTGAGGCCATTTGGTAGGCCACAATAATAAGAAAAATAAGCCGAGACCCAGCCAGAGCACATAAACACGTTCTTTCTTCCACATACCTGCCAATCCGAAAATCGCAGCCAGGGAAATGATCGGATCGAGGTTGAATACAAAAACGCCTGGATGCCATAAACCAGGCGTGGAGGTTAACCAGTAGAAAGGCTGCCAGAATGGGAAATTTGCCTTCTGTACTTCGCTGGCGTTACTGGTGTAATTTGCGTGAAACAAGATGGACTCTTTCAGGCGCCCAATCGGATCCGGCCACAAGTATGGGTTGGTAAAAAAGAATACCAATATTGCGATTACACCCCAAATGAGTGCAGCTTTGTAAAACGATCGCTCGGTGCCTCTTTCCCTGGAATGCAGATACCAATCAAACAGGATGGCGATTCCGGCTACGCAATATAAATATTTGGAAGCTGCCGTCAGGCCAAGAAATATTGCGGACAGTAGCAACCATCTGATCTGGTCAGGTCTTTTTTTGCTTTGAAGATATGCAAGCACCATCGCCAGGCTGGTAAGCGAGGGCAGGGCCTCAAGCATGATCTGATCAACGTATTTAATAGTAAAAGCGTGTATAGCAAGAAGTAATCCGGCCAGGGGATTGACGAGTGCCAGCAGGGCAACCGTTAGTGTGCCCAAGATTGCACCGCTGGTACGGGCGTCAATAAGTTGTTGCCTGGGCAGGTATTGGTTGGGTTCAGCCGTGGTTGGTCTGTCTGGCAGAATAGCTGTTTCTGGCGCAGGCAGGATGCTCAGTCCGAATAAAATCTTTGCCAGTGCTGGATGTTCTGGTCTGTAATTCTTTTGAAGAAAGCCAGCCCAATCATTAGAGCGTACCAGGCCTGCATATTGCTGGGCAGCGCGCAGGTAATCGTCCTCATCATAATCAACGGGCAGCATGGTCACTGCCCGCCAGCGCAAGGTCCATGCAAGTGTGACAATCAGGATAATAGCGATTATTGTTGCATGCAGCTTGAACCGGAACAGTTTGTCCATTGCTCACCAAAAAGGGGCAGCCCAGAGGCTGCCCCAACTATTTATTCATCATCCTCATCGATGCCGCTGGCAGAAAGCTTATCAGCCTCATCGCGGTTGGATAGTTTTTCAATAAACATTTCTATATCGCCGTCCATCACAACCGGAAGGTTGTAGGATGATAGGCCGATACGATGGTCGGTGACCCGTGATTGTGGGTAATTATAGGTTCGGATTTTTTCAGAGCGTTCGCCGGTGCCAACTTGCGATCGGCGGGAATCTTCCAGCTCGGCCCGGCGTCTCTGTTCTTCGATTTCGTACAGGCGCGCGCGCAAGATTGCCAGACCGCGCATTTTGTTTTGCAATTGTGAGCGCTCATCCTGGCAAGCCACTACGATACCGGATGGTTTGTGGGTAATGCGCACAGCGGTCGAGTTTTTCTGCACGTTTTGACCACCTGCGCCTGCCGAACGGTAGACATCGATCTCGATGTCGCTTTCGGGGATGACTATCTCCACATCCGCTACCTCTGCCAATACTACCACTGTGGCGGTGGAAGTATGAATACGTCCTTGCGCTTCGGTGGCGGGCACGCGTTGAACGCGATGTACGCCTGATTCCCATTTCAGCTTTGAGTAGGCCCCTTTGCCCTTGATCTCAAAGATGACTTCTTTGTATCCGCCAATTCCAATCTCACTAGCGGACATGAGTTCTGTTTTCCAATGCTGACGTTCAGCGAAGCGGTTGTACATTCGGAACAGGTCGGCTGCGAAGAGGGCGGCTTCGTCCCCACCTGTCCCAGCGCGGACCTCGACGAATACGTTTTTTTCGTCGCGAGGGTCTTTGGGTACAAGCATGGCTTTGAGCTGAGCTTCGATTTCTGGGATCTTTGGCTCCAACTCGGCTACTTCCAATTCTGCCAATTCGCGCATTTCGGCATCCTGTTCGTTGGAAGTAAGGTTCCTGGCTTCTTCCAGACGTTTCAATGCATCGCGATACTCGCGCGCCTTATCGACGATCTGTTCGATATCAGTGCGTTCTTTGTTTAAATCCGCCGCTTTTTGGTAGTCGTTACCGACCTCCATTAACTGTCGGGTCAGGTCATTATAGCGTTGTTCAATTCCAGCAAGTATTTCTAGCATATTTTCCGCATTTTCTTGAAAAAGGGAAGAAAAATCCCCGATTATTGAGTGATATGATACCAGGGGTGGTTATCATAACCGCCCCGTCAGGTAACTCAAAAGACACCTGCAGGAATGAAAAAGTTAGGTAAGCTAGAATTTGACCAACGAGAGCGCCATCGATAAGATCAAGATTACCGCAATCGCGCCAAAAATGATCTGATTGCGTCGTATTTGCCTGGAGTGGTAATCGTTCTTTTCAGCCTTATTGTTTTTTGATTTGACTGCCATTTTTACACCTTTTCTTGTATTCGGTTATTCGCGCCTGATAAGCTCCTTCGGCGAACACTCGTTGCGGCCTACATTTTACCGTGATTCTTGAAAGCTGTCTGTATAGCTGCATCTAACTCATCCAAACTGACAGGTTTTGTGACATATGCATCGGCCCCCAGCTTGAGTGCCTCGATGATCTGCACATCAGCAGCCTCTGATGATAGCATAATAATTGGTAAATCCACCCATTCTGGGCGGTGCCGGACAAATTCCAGCAACATAATACCTGTCACTTCGGGCATGTTGATATCCAGAATCAGAAGTTGTGGGGTTTCTCCATCCATCAGTTCCTGGGCAGCCTGTCGGGCAGTAAGAAAGTGGCGTGTTTCATAATCCAGTACGGTTAGCATCAACCTTATTGCATACGCCATTTCATCATCGTCGTCAACAATCCAAATTTTCGTCATTTATGCTGCCAAAAATTTCCAGAATCGCATGAGATATGGAGTTTTGATCAATCTCGCGGTTGTAAAATAATCGGATATCAATCCAGGTGCGCTTTTATGCTTTCTGCGGCAGCCCTGGTCATACCTTTTGCGGATGCCAGTTCATCCAGCGAGGCGGCTCTAATCTTATCTACAGAGCCAAAATGTCGCAAGAGGGATTTTCGCCGTGCCGTGCCAATGCCTGGGATGCTGTCCAACTGTGAAGCCATGCCCTGTTTTGTTCGCCGGGCGCGGTGCGCGGTAATGCCGAAGCGGTGCGCTTCGTCGCGAATGCGTTGAACAAGGTAAAGCCCTTGCGAGTGACGTGCCAGCATGAGCGGATCAGATTTGTACGGGAAAAAGATCTCCTCCTCGCGTTTTGCCAGACCGACCACTGGAACTTTTTTTAAAAGGTCGAATTGTTCCAAGACTTTTACCGCTCGCCCCAACTGGCCTTTACCCCCATCAATGATGATCAAATCCGGTAAAAAAGAGAAAGACTCATCTGCTTTTGCTCCTGGCGCTATGGTGGGTGTTTCGTTGGAGGCTTGCCACCTTTTAAACCGTCTTGTGAGCATTTCTTCCATACTGGCAAAATCATCCGGGGCACCGATGGACGTGCTATCGATGTTGAATTTCCGGTACATTCTTTTGGCGGGAACTCCCTGTTCGAATACCACCATCGCGCCAACCGTTGCCACACCTTGAGTGTGGGAGACATCATAGCACTCGATGCGGTTGGGCGGTTGTGGTAATCCGAGGGCAGATTGTAATTCTGCCAGGGCCAATTCCTGTTTATGAGTATCTGCCTGCCATTGGGCGCGCAGAGCCAGGAGCGTTTCGGATGCATTTTCGGCAGCCATTTGCACCAGTTCCTGGGGTTGGCCGCTCTTTGGCACGAACATCTTTACTTTTTTGCCACCATGTTTGGATCTGAGCCATTGTGAAACAATCTGGGCTTCCTCGATCTGATTGGGCAGCATCACCTGGTCAGGGATAACAGCGGCTTCGGCGTAGAACTGTTGGACGAATTGCGTCATTACTTCCGAGTCGGTGGTTTCCTCGGTGCCTTCCAATATGAAATATTCCCGGCCAATCAATTTTCCACCCCGGATGAAGAAGATCTGAACGCAGGCTTCGCCATCACTGCGAGCCATCGCAAGAACGTCAGAATCGAGATAATCTGTCGAAAAAACCACTTTCTGGCGTTCGATAATGGATTGTACTGCCCTCAGCCGGTCACGCAGAGCGGCGGCTTTTTCAAAACGCAGCTCATCGGCGGCAGCATTCATTTCAGCTTGCATCCGGCTGACAATTGTCTCGCTGTGTCCTGAGAGAAAATCCATCAAGTCGGAAATCATTTGACGGTAACCGGCCTGGTCGATGACGCCTGTGCAGGGCGCGGTGCACAGTTTAATATCCAGATACAAACAGGCGCGCTTATCCTGGCCGGTGATTTCTCTGTCGCAGGTCAGGTAAGGAAAGATGCGGCGCAACACATCCAGGGTCTGATATACAGCCCAGGCCGAGGTGTACGGACCAAAATATCGCCCGCCGTCCTCTGTCATCATGCGTGTAACGGTTACGCGCGGATAAGGTTCATTCCAATGGACTTTGATGTATGGGTAGCGTTTATCGTCTTTCAGACGGATGTTATATTTGGGGCGGTGCTGCTTGATTAAGTTCATTTCCAGGATCAAAGCTTCCAGCTCCGACCCCACCACAATCCACTCCAGGTGGCTGATCTCGCGTACCAGCCGGCGGGTTTTTCCATCGTGACTGGAATCAGCATGGAAATATGAACGCACGCGATTTTTAAGGTTGATCGCTTTTCCAATGTAAATAATCGTCCCGGCGGCATTCTTCATGATATAACAGCCGGGTTTGGTTGGAAGGGTATCTAGAATAGCCTGAATATGAGCAGAAATATCCATCTATTGGATTTTAACCTGATTTTTGTTCATTTGCGGGTTTATACTTAATTGCTCACCTTGTCTTAACAAAATGTGATATGGTACGCGAGTGATTTTTTTATATTTTCAGGAGTTATCTATGGCAGGATTTGATTACACAGAACTAGATCCGGAAGAACGCACGAATAAATTTATGGCGCTGTTCTCAATTGGACTGGGCATCATCAGTCTTTGTGCGGCATTGATCCCGATGTGTGGAAGTGCAAGCAGTTTGCTTGGTATAGCCCTGGGTATATTCGGTTTGCGTTCTGAAAGCCGCACAATGGCAAAAATTGGGATTGCCATTTCCATCCTGGGATTATTGATCTCAGTTGTGTATGCTTTTTTGTGGTTTACAAGACAGCCTTGATCTTTCTATATCCATTTAATCGTATCAAGAAAATTAGCATACTTTACAGGTATTGAGAATTACTCATGTTAACCGGGCAGTCAAATATGGCGACAACCGAAATTGAAAAACTTGAACAGGCCATCACGGCGCTGGAAACGCAGCGTTTGATATTGGGTGATGTGGTCATCGATACAGCACTGGTTCCTTTGCGTGAAAAACTGAATATTTTACGCGCTGCTGGCGAAGGTGAACATGCCCACATGGTTGAAGAGCTCCAGCAAAGGAAAATTATCACGGTTTTGTTTGCCGATATTCCAGGTCTCTCCGCCTTGAAGGAAGGTCTCGATGCCGAGGATTTGCGAGACGCAACCAACGCTCTTTGGATGCATCTCGATGCTGTCATCCTTGAAAATGGAGGCCGTATCGATAAGCATATGGGCGAAGGTGTCATGGTTTTGTGGGGGGCAGATAGGGTAGGGGAAGATGATCCCGAGCGCGCCATTCATGCCGGGTTGAAAATGCGGGCAGCTCTGGTGGCTTTTTTCGCCGATTCAAGATTATTTTTGGCTTTGTCCAAACCTGATGACTTGCAACTGCGGATAGGTATAAATTCAGGTCTCGCTGTTGTGGGACGAGTGGGTACGACAGGCGAATTCACGGCGCTGGGTGATACTGTTAACCTTGCGGCGCGTCTTAGCCAGGCAGTCGAACCAGGGGGCTTGCTCATTTCTAATGATACTTATCGTTTGGTGAGAGGTGTATTTGATGTTTCATCCCAACCACTCTTGATGGTCAAAGGCAAAACCGACCTGGTTCAAACCTATCTGGTTCATTCAGCCAAGCCGCGTGCGTTCCGCATTCAGATGCGAGGTGTGGAAGGTGTCGAGACGCGTTTGATTGGACGTGAAGCCGAGCTTGGGGCTTTGCAACAAGCTTATCGACAGCTCTTTAACGAGCGCAAACTCAGCCTGATTACAGTTGTTGGCGAGATTGGGCTGGGAAAAAGCCGCCTGCTGCAGGAATTCAGTGCCTGGACGGACCCTCTGTCCGAAAGTTGGTATTTGTTCCAGGGTCGTTCTTCGCCATCTTTGCAGGCAACGCCCTATTCTCTCTTGCGCGATATTTTCTCATTTCGTTTTGAAATTCAAGACAGTGATTCATTGGCTACGGTATTTGAAAAAATGGAGAACGGTTTTGCCCGTTTCTTACCAGGTGACGAACATGCCCAGGAAAATGCTCATATCGTTGGGCAACTGCTTGGTTTTGATTTCTCAGCCAGCCCCTTATTAAGCGGATTGCTGCAAGATCCCAAACAAATGCGCAGCCTGGGTTTTGCGATTATTGCTCGTTTTTTTACACAAGTAGCCAACAGAATGCCGTTGATATTAATGTTGGATGATATTCATTGGGCTGATGAAGGCTCATTGGATGCGCTTTCATATTTATTGGATAATGTATCGGGGGCAACCCCATTGTTGGTGCTTACAACTGCCCGTCCGGTCTTGTTCGAGCGCCGTCCAAGTTGGGGATCCGGGTTCCCGTCCTTCAGCCGCATCGAACTCAAGCCACTAACCATCGAAGACAGCCGGGCGCTTGTCAACCACATTTTTCGAAAGACAGCCTATTTACCAGCTGCTTTGCGCGAATTGATTGTGAATGGCGCAGATGGTAATCCGTTTTATTTGGAGGAATTGGTCAAGATGTTGATCGATTGCGGGGTGATTCGATCAGGGGTGGAATCTTGGGAGATTGACCTTGATCGTCTTCACAGCATCAGTATACCGTCCACATTGGTGGGTGTGCTGCAGGCGCGTTTGGACCGGCTTGATGCGTTTGAACGGGTTTGTTTGCAGCGCGCTTCGGTAGTAGGTCGTGTATTCTGGGATAGCGCAGTCGAGGATCTCGGTTCTGAACTGGAAGGCAAACCGGTTCAGTTACAAGAATCGCTTGCGATTTTGCGTACCAAGGAATTGATATTTGCGAGCTCGGGTTCTACCTTTACCGGTACGCATGAGTATTCCTTTAAACATACGATGTTACGTGATGTGACTTATGAAACCGTCCTTAAACGTCAACGGATTATTTATCATGCGCGCGTTGCGGCCTGGTTGGGTAAAGTCAGCGGTGAACGCCGTGGGGAATACTTGCCTGTGATTGCTGAACATTATGAGAAAGCCGGAGAAAATGAAAAAGCTGTGACAGTGCTGCTCGAAGCAGGTGAAAGGGCTTTGGGTGTGAGCGCATTTGGTGAGGCCTTCCGCTTTTTCCAACGCGCCTTGTCGCTCCTATCTCCTCAGCTTACGCGTGATATTGCTTTTGTCTACCTTAAAATTGGCGAATCTTTTTTCCGTTCAGGTGAGTATGGTGATTCACTCAAGAATACTGAAAGAGCGTTGAAACTGGCTCGTGACATCTCTAGTGGCAATTTGCTGGCAACCGGGTTATACCAAATCGGTCAGGCGCATGCTGAGATGGGAGCATATCAATTGGCTGAACAGTATTTTTCGCAGGCTTTGCCAATGGCGCGCGCTGCCGGAATACGGGCCGATGTCACCCTGGCGCGTATCTTGTATGGATTGGGCAATGTTTACTGGCGCATGGGCGATCTACAAAAGGCGCGCAATTTCTGTGCTGAAAGCCACGATCTTGCCACCCGCCTGGGTGATACCCATACCCAAATGCTGGCATTAAATCGCCTGGGTGTTGTCACGGGTTTGATGGGTGACTCGTTCGAAGAGGAGCGCATTTATCGTCAGGTACTGGCGTTGGCAACTTCTGTTGGCAACCGTGAGCGCGCTGCCGCAGCCTTGAATAACCTGGGCACACTGGCTGATGAGCGTTATGACCTGCAAAAGGCCCAGGATTATTACCTTCAGGCTATGTCGCTGGCTCGAGAAATGGGCACTCAGCAATCATTGGCGCTTTATTTGATCAACATGGCTCATTGTGAAATTGGGTTGCGAAAACTGGTTGAAGCAGAAGCGCATTTACGCGAAGGATTGGCGCTTGCCAACCGTAATAATGCGGCTCCGTGGACAACCACTGCGGTGTTGTTCTTTGCTCAACTCGCCTTTGTGCGCGGAAATGCCGACCGCGCTTTTATGCTATTCGCGCTTGTTCGTCTTCAGCCTGCATTTTCATCTGACCACCAACGGTTGGTGCGACAGGCATTGAGTGAATGGGGCGTGAGCGAGGCAGATGCAGCCGCGCGTATGGAAGCCGCCGAAAAATTGGATTGGATGCAGTTGATTGCAGAACTGCTTGAAAATGAACACCCGTGAAACAATAAACGAAGCCAGGAGTAAAACGTGGGTGAGTCTTTGGAAGTTGAAATCGGGAATTTGTTACGTTTAAACAGTCGCAAATTGGCAACGGCTGAATCATGCACTGGAGGCTTGATTGGCCATCGTCTGACAACCATTCCGGGTTCATCTGACTATTACCTGGGCGGGGCAGTTGCTTACTCTTACGATGCCAAAGTGGCGCTGCTGGATGTTTCGTGGGATACTTTGCAGACTTACGGCGCAGTCAGCCGTGAAACCGTATTGGAAATGGCGCGCGGCATAGCCAATAGACTGGGCGCTGATATCGCGATAAGTGTAAGTGGGATTGCCGGCCCGGGTGGTGCCATGCCTGGAAAGCCTGTTGGAACGGTATGGGTTGGGCTGTGGGCCAGGGATGGAGAATGGGCTCGGGTTTTTCATTTCGCGAGCAGTCGCGAAGGGAATAAATCTCTTTCGGCACAGGCTGCTTTGCAGTTTGTGTTTGATTACCTGCAAGGCAAACGTACAATGGAAGCAGATATCTAAAAGGCAGGTGTGATGAAAATTGTAGTGCTTATCTCCGCAAACGCTGAATGGCATTCGGTCAAGCCCCTTTTTTATGGGGCGGAAATACAGTCTTCCCCGATGGGAGAGTGGTTGGCGGCGGCAGGCAATTCCAGTCCGATTGTTTTTTTCCACGGCGGGTGGGGCAAGATTTCAGCCGCGGCAACGACACAGTACGTGATCGATCATTTTCATCCGGACTTGATCATCAATCTGGGCACCTGCGGCGGATTTGATGGCAGAATTGAAACCGGGACAGTGATACTGGTGGAAAAGACGATTGTCTATGATATTTTTGAGCAGATGGCCGATGCGGATGATGCTGTGGATCATTATTCAACCGATATAGACCTATCGTGGTTGGCAGAGCCAGTTCCACATGTTGTGCGGCGTGGTTTGCTGGTTTCTGCTGATCGGGATATTCTTGTGGGGGATATCCCCATGTTGGTAAGTCGCTTTGGGGCTGTTGCTGCCGACTGGGAATCAGGCGCAATCGCCTGGGTGGCAAATAAAAATCATATCCGCTGTTTGATCTTGCGCGGGGTGAGTGACCTGGTTGGCACAGGCGGGGGAGAAGCGTATGGTAACCTGGATCTTTTCCAGCAGCGGACGGATAAAATCATGGAATTGCTGATCCATCAACTTGAAAGCTGGATCCAGGCTTCGGGTGGCTAAGAATCAGCCGGTATCAAGCCCATTGCGCGGATAAATTCCACCGTCATTCGGGCTGTTGCCCCCCACAATAATTCGCCATCGAATGGGAAATAGGTGATCACGGATCGATCTGTTTCTCTGCGTACGAATTCCTGCCAGTTTTGGTGATCTGCCAGCCATTTTAACGGTATGGTAAAAACGCGTTCCACTTCGATGGTGTGCACTGTAAAAGCGTATGGCCACGGAAACACGCCCACAATAGGGGAGATCATAAAATTGGTGACGGTTTGCATGTTACCAAGCCGCCCTAATACACGCACATCCCTGCGCCGCAGACCAATCTCTTCGTCCGCCTCGCGCAAGGCAGTATCCTCAGGGGTACCATCTTCGGGGTCGGCGGCGCCTCCCGGGAAAGAGACCTGACCCTTGTGATGTTCGACAATATCGGTGCGGCGGGTGTACAAAATTTGCCAGTCGTTGCCAACCCAGGTGAGTGGCAGAAGAACTGCTGCCGCGCGGGGGCTGCGCCCGGCGAATTGCGGAAAAGGTTGTTCATGGAAGGATTGGTGCTCGGCAATATCGAGCCGTGCAGCGATCTGGGCTTCGGTTGGCGGGATATACATATTGTCGGTGTCTGGGTGGGAAGGCCTGGTGGGTTTTATCGTATGTTCAAAGGGTGCGGTGCTCATTCAGCCCGAATCGGGCTGCCGCAGAATGAACATTCAACGAAGCGCGAGTCAATCCATTCAACTTCGTTCGAATGGACTGGACCACCGCAGGATGGGCAATGGGTGGGAAGCGTAAGTTTTGTGCGATCGGGGATGCGTTGAGTGGGACTTTCCGCAATTGCAGGAATATTGTTTTGCACAAAAGTGGCAATCTCGCGGGCTTCTTTCTCCAGACCGAGTGCCTTAAGCTCTGATATGGCTCGATTCCCGGCGCGGTAAAGCTGTGTGAAGCGCCGGCTTGTGGCGAACAATTCAAGTCCGTGGCGCAAATGTCCCACCCCGACTGCATTTTGATCAAGGTTTAGACGAGCTCGCGCGGCTTGGATGAAAAGGAAAGGCGCGCGCGGACCGCCGCGTCTTTCGGCGGATGAGGCCAGTTGTTCAAAAACAGGCGCAGCCTCGCTATAGTTTCCAAATTGCATTAATTCATGCGCGTGCTTCAAAGCGGGGGGAATGTCAGGGTCATCAGGCCGGGGCCCCAAAAAATATCCGCGTTTTCGCATTATTCCTCGCCTGGTATTGGGTCTGGTTCCAGGGTTTCCGCCTCAACATCAGATCGTTTTAACTTGCTGATCATGCCTACTTCAGTTAATAGCTCGATGGCGCGCGGGTCATCACTGGGCTCGATGCGCCGGGCAAAGATCAGGAAGCCAGTATGTGCCACCATCCGGTCGGTGGGGCGCAAACGAGACGGCTCGGTTTTGTAGTAGCGTAACAAAACTTCGCACATCTCCACGAAAGCAAACTTATTGCGCTGCAAAGCATGCAGGAGTTTTTCCACCTGGTTGAAGGTGGGTACCAGCGCGCAGAAGAAACCGCCAGGTTTGAGGGCTGACCTCACCTGTTCGATAAAATCATATGGATTGGGCACATCCAGAAAGAATGCGTCAGCATCCTTGTCATCCAGGCCTTCGGCAATGTCTTTTAATTTGAACTCAACCCGGTGTTCCAAACCCAGGCGGGTCAGATTCTTGATCGCCAGTTTCTGGAACTCAGGGCGGCGCTCATAAGAGATAACTTTTCCGCTGTCACCCAGGCTGTGAGCCAGGGCAACGGTCATTGAACCGGAGCCGGTTCCCGCTTCGATGACGCGCTGCCCCGGCCCTATGCCCATGGTCACCAGGATAAAACCGATCTCCTTGGGATACAGGATTTGGGTGTTACGCGGCAGGTTGGTCAGAATGTCGCCCAACATGGGCTGCAGCAGGAAGAACGGGCTGCCCAGATGGCTGAATATCTGTGATCCCCAGGGCAGACCGATCAGGTCATCGTGTTTGACGATGCCGCGATGGGTGTGCATTTCCCCGCTGGGTACCAGCGTGAAGATGAAATGCTTGTGACGCAGACCAACGAGTTGGACAATATCTCCCGCGGCAGCTTGAGTGGATGTTAAATTCCAGGGCATAAGGTTTATGGGTGTGTGAACGTGTTAAGTTGGCGGATTTAGGGTTTAAGTTGTCGGACAAAGAAATCAGTGATGGCGTTATAGCAGGTGACCCGGTTGTTATACTTCAGTACGTCATGCCCTTCATCCTCAAAGATCAGGATTTCGATGTCTTTACCCTGTTCGCGCAGTTCTTTCACCAAATCCTCCGATTCTGCGGCAGCAACACGCGGGTCATTGCGGCCCTGGATGACCAGCATAGGGCAGACCATCTGGTGTAAATGAGTTTTTGGGGAGCGCTCGATCATGAATTGTTTCTCTTCCGCTATTTCCGGGTTGCCGAGGGCGAATTTAAAATAGGGTTTCCAGGTGGCTGGGATGCGCTCGCAAAAAGTGAGTAGATCGTAAGGACCAAACATATCGCAGGCGGCCTTCCACAACCCGGTGTGCATGCCTGCCTGCATCAGCGTCATATAGCCTCCGTAGGAGCGGCCAACCACCGCAGCGCGTGTTACATCCAGGCGCTTATCTTTTGGCAGGACTTCTGTCATCGCATGTACATGGTCGAGACGATCTTTCCCACCCCAATCCCGATCGACGTGCTTGGCGTAGGAAAGCCCGTAACCCGTGGATCCGCGCACGTTCGGGACGAAAACCGCAAAGCCGCGCAGGGTAAGGTATTGGATCAGCGGCATGGAAAACCATGCAAAATTGGGGCGTTCCTGGCCTTGAGGCCCGCCGTGGATGAAACAAACCACCGGACGCGCACCTTCAAAGCCGAGAACATCGGTGGGCATATACAGGCGTGCCGAAATGCGCAGACCGTCAAAGGATGTAAATGAAGCATCTTCACCTTTCGAAAGGTGGTCTTCATGGATTCCCAGAATTTTTTCATTGGTGTGCAGCACGATAAAATCACGCTTCTTTTGCTCAATACTGTAGATCTGGGATGGCGAAATGGCGGTGGAAAATGATGCCGTGAATACATCCATCTCTTTGTTGTAATCGAGATGTTCCAATTCGCCGTTTTCAAGCGGGGATTCGCCGACAATCACGTGCTTGGCCTTCATCACCCGTTTTTCTTCATCAAACCTGGCATCATAAACCCACGAACATCCGTCAATATTGAAACTGACAGCGTATACATCATCGTGCAGGTGCTCCAGGCCGGTCATTTCTCCCACTCCCGAGTGCTGCAGGCCCTTGATTTTAACAGGTTGAAGCTTGCCGGGTTGGTCGATGGAAATATAGCCCAATGAATAGGTGTCTTCAAAAACAGAAGAAGTCACCAGGATACCTTTTCCACTGAGGCTGAAAACCGCGGCGCCAAGCCCGTTGAGTGGAATGGTTTCATTTTTTTTGCGTTTTTCAAGCGGGGTACCGTACAGGATGGTTTTCTTCTTTCCTTTGAGCAAATAAAGCACTGTGTCGCCTACCGTGTATTGGTCGCCGAGCAGCAATTGGCTGTGATCGGTGTTATATGCGACCGGATTGGCGCCGTATTCTGATTCCGCCAGTTTACTCAGCTTGTTATTAACTAGATCGCCGCGGTAGGTCTCATTAATGGGTTTGTCACGCCGTTCAGCAGAGATGTAAACGATATCTTGTTCAATATCCACCAGCCCCAGATGCGCGCGGTGACTGGCAAAAAAATTATCGAAGGCCGGTTCGGGGAAACCGCCATCGATGGGGATCAACATGGGTTGGTAGTTTTCGTCGCCATCCTGGTCGATCATCACCAGGATCTTGCCGATATTTGGGAACACATAATACGAGAGACCGTCAATTAATTCGGGGTTCTGGAGGGCAATGTAGGATGGCAGCAGGGGTTCCGGTACGCTGCCGCCATAGTTCATGGCATACAGGCTGAGCTGTCCAGACAGGTTGCTCATAAAATAAATACGATCACCTACCAGTTGGGGAAAAATGAACAACCGGGCGGCAAGCAGGGATTCTATTCGAGGAGTCATGATTTATCCTTTCGGGGGAACAATGAGTATCATTAATCTTACCACGAAGCGAAACAAAAACGTTTTTCGGTCATAGATGCAAGCCATGTCCGCGCAGAGCCGGGTGCCATTACGCCAGGCGGGTTACCCGTTCGGCGCGCAGGAATGGTTCACTGTGTTCATCGTCCATTTCCATAATGCCTGCGACCAGGATGGGGGCGGTCGATCCCAGTTCACTCTTTGCGCGGCGGTAAACATCCGGGAAGAAGATGACGTCAATCACTCCAGAAAGATCCTCCAGGCTCAGAAACATCATCGAGTCGCCTTTGGCGGTCTTGCTGCGGTGCGAGCTTTGGCGGATGCCCGCCACGGTCACTCGCCGGCCAATTTTCTCTGCGGCTTCAAGGATGGTGATGGCTCCGGCAGCATTGATCTTAGCCTGCACTAATTCAAGCGGGTGCGCTTCCAGGCTGGCGCCCAGCAGTTCTTGTTGAGCGGCCATTTTTTGTTCCAGACTCCAGTCACCTTGCTCTGGAGACTCCCATTCGAACAGGCTCATCTGCCCCGGCTGCCAGCCGCCCAATTGCAAACGTTGCAAGATTCCCTGGATGGTTCCCAGTCCGACAAATGCCCCCACACGCGCCAGGTTTTCAGCTTCTTGTGCGCGAGGATTGGCGCGTGCAAGGAAATCATCAATGGAAAGGAAGGGCCTGTGGTGGATGATACGCTGGATGGTGTGTCCCGTTAGATCGCGTACCTGGTCCAGCCCCATGAACAGGGCCTTTTGTGAGCTAGAGTCAGTATCTGTCCCTATGCCAGCCCCGTCCGAAACGACAAAATTTCGCCCAGAGTGGTTGACGTGCGGCGGGCGCACGATTAGCCCGATGCGGCGCGCTTCGCTCAAATAGACGCGTTGGCTGTAATAGCCGCCCCAGTTGGCCAGAACAGCCGCCATGAATTCAGCCGGGAAATGTGTTTTACACCAGGCCGAGCGCCAGGCTACTTCTGCATACGAAGCAGCGTGCGCCTTGGGGAAGCCGTAGCCAGCGAAAGCGGCCATCATTTCCCACAGCCGTTCACCGGTTTCGGTGGCAAGCCCGGATTTTGCCTGGGCTTGACCGATGAATTTGATGCGCAGATCTTGCATGCGTTTGCCCGGATCGAAGTGACTCATGGCGCGGCGCAGCAGGTCAGCCTCTGCCAGGCTGAAACCGGCCAGTTCGTGGGCGATCCTGAGCACCTGCTCCTGGTAAAGGATGACGCCGAAGGTTTCATCCAGCAGCGGCGCCAGGGATGGGTGCAGGTGTTCCACCTTTTCATCTCCTTTAAATCGTCGCACAAAGGCATCTTTCAACCCGCCGGAGAGTGGCCCGGGGCGGTAAAGTGCCAGTGCAGCCATGATGTCGTCAATGGTGCGGGCATGGATCTCGCGCAGGGTGGCACGCATGCCAGGGCTTTCGATTTGAAAACAGCCGATGGTCTGGCCGCTCTCAATGCGGTTGGCGGTCTCGAGGTCGTTGGCTGGGGTTGAGTCCAACACGGCAAGCTGGTCACGATAATGCCCGGGCAGGCTTTCATGAACATATTCGGCGACATCCCCCAGAACGGTTAGCCCGCGAATACCCAGCAGATCGATCTTGACCAGTCCAAAGGCTTCGACAGAATCAAGATCGAGCTGGGTGATGGTGACGGTCTTGTTCCCTGATCGCATGACCGGCACCAGGTCGGTGATGATTCCCGGCGCTACGATCAGCCCGCCGGGATGGACGGAAAGGTGGCGCGGGAGTTTGAGCAGCGCTTCGGCTTGATCGAATATGATCTGGCTGCCAGGGTCGGGATGTTTTGTGCGCAGGTCTGCAAAAGGAGAGGGCGGCACAGCGCCTTCTTCGCCTTCCTGTTGGCGATTCCAAAAGGCGTAGGGCAGTTGCCCGACCATCTCCCGTACTCTGGAAGGCTCCAGCCCGTGGGCCTTGGCGACATCGCTGAGAGCGGAACGCGGGCGGAAGTGGTTGATCGTCGCGACCATCGCCACACGTTCCGCGCCGTAGACATCGAAAACGTGTTGAATGACGCTGTCGCGCCGTCGTGAACACAGGTCGGTGTCGATATCGGGCGGAGTGGTGCGGGCAGGGTTGAGGAAGCGTTCAAAATACAGGTTCAAACGCAACGGGTCCGGGCTGGTGATGCCCAGGCAGTGCGCTACCAACGATGATGCGGCAGAACCACGCGAAGAATACGGTACGTTCGTCTGGCGGGCGTAATTCAGTATCTCTTCCACGATCAGGAAGACGGGTTCGAACCCGGCGTTGCCGCCGCCCATACTGGCAATCACGTTCAATTCGTGGTCGAGGCGGGCTTGGATCGCGGGGGTGATCTGCCCGTACAACTTGCGGGCGCCCTGTTCAGCTTTTTCACGCAGAGTTTGGGCTGCGGTTTTCCCGGTAGGCAGGGGAATACCGGGCATGTGGGCAATTCCCAGGGGTAAGTCAAATTTGCAGCGCGCCGCGATTTGTTGGCTGGCAGCCAGGGCCGCGGGAAAATTTGGGTAGCGCGCTTCGATTTGTGCGCTGGTTAAAAAATGGGCGTCGGCCGGGGCCGCTGCGCTGGATGGGATCTGCTCGAGTGGCTGGTTGAGGCGCATGGCGGTGAGAGTGCGCTGCAGGCTGGCCTGCTCGGGGCTGCGATAATAGACCGGGTGAGTTACGACGGTGGGCAGATGGAGTTTGTGCGCCAGCATGGAAAGTTGTAATGGGTTTAGTGTGTCGTGCACGGCAACGTACAGCCTGTCATTGAACAGGTCTTTCAATCTTTCGAGGCGCGCCACCGTCGCAGTTTTTTGGTCATCGTTTACCAGTGGGCCTGGGAGAGGGATGGCGATCATATCCCAGGCATGTTCACCCAACAGGGAGAGCGGGCAGGTGGCCTGAGGCTCGTCACGCAGGGCCAGCCGGCTGCTGATGCGGCATAAATTGGCCCAACCTTCCGGGCTGGTTGCCAGCAGTGCCAGGCGGCCCTCTTCCATGTCAAGTTCGAGACCGATGATGGGCTGGATGCCAGCCTGTTGGCAGGCTAGCACGAATTCAACTGAGCCGGTCAGCAGTCGGTGATCGGTGAGACCCACAGCTGGCATGCCAGCCGCTTGGGCCGCCTGCGCGATCTCGGCCGGGAGCATCAGGCCTTCTTGCAGTGAATAAGCCGAGTGGGTGGTGAGATGAATAAACATGGGTTGATTCTAAGCGCAATATCAACTGTGCTGGGGTACCAAATTCCCCAAAATACTACCGGATACCCCCTAAAAAAGGATTTTAGATTGAAGATCACGCGATGAAGATATTTACAGATGACGCAGGTGGCACAGTTTTTTTTGCGGGGAAAGACCTGGATAAAGCTGTTACCGGAGAACGTATCACTGCTGGAATATTTTCCCCCACAGTTAGAACATTTCAGATGGGTGATGTACGAGAAATCCGTGATAGTTGTTGAATATTTAACATGGTAAAAATACCTGCTCATGGTGGGCAAGGCGTCTACAATATAAAAAAATTGGATAACGCAGCAAGTTTTCCCTCGGAAATGGCGACAGGGTATTAAGAAAACGTTTTTTTAGCATCGAAAACAGTTTTTCATTTGGGTCCTTATTGAATAGGGGAAAAAACTTCTTGAGGAAGCTGTAAACTTTTTTGTTGTTGGATGTAAGCTGTCAATTCCTGGGCTAAGGCGCGATATTGTAATGATCCTCGGCTGTTGGAACGATATTTGGTAATAGGGATTCCGATGATTGGGCTCTCGCGAAGCCGGGTATCGATTTCGATAACGGTATCAAATAATCCAGTTCCGAATGTTTGCTGCAGCTGTTCGCGAATTGCCCGGTGAGTTCGATTTCGTTGATCTAACATGGTGATCAGAAGGCGGTAAGCCAATCCAGGGTTGGTTTCTTCGCGAATTTGACGGATAACTTTCATCATGTCTCTCAATGCATAGGCTGAAAAATATTCGGATTGGGTAGGGATGATAAGAAGATTCGCGGCAGTGAGCGCATTTGTTGTGATAGCCCCCATTGAAGGTGGGCAATCCATAATAACATAGTCATAGCCCAGGTCATTGGAAATCAACGCGTTTTTTAATTTTTGTGCGTAATTTATTTGAACCGGTAAAAACTGCTCTGCATCCGCAACGCGTGGGTTTGAAGGGATAATGTCGAGATTTGCTATGTTGGTTCTTTGAACTGCATCTTTAGCATTCAAATTGTCTAACAGAATTTCCGCGGTATGGTATTTGGTATCGCCGGGTTCAAAACCATTTGCGAGTGTTAAGTTGCCTTGAGGATCTAAATCCACCAGTAAAACCTTATTTCCGGTCTCTACCAGGGCTGCGCCAAGCGAAAAAGTTGTAGTCGTTTTGGCAACCCCTCCCTTTTCATTCGATATTGCGATTATATAAGTCATAGTACCTCAGTAGTTCTACTCTGGTTTGTAGAGGAATGTAAGGCAGCCTTTCACCGCTGCTCAAACCTCATTTTGCTGACTTTTTTCTTCTGATGAGGGTAAGAATGCTTCAACTCGTGCCCAAAGTTCGCGAATATTGATGGGCTTTGACATATAAACATCGCAACCGGCTGCCAGCGCTTTCTCGGCATCTCCCTTTAAAGCATTAGCGGTAATAGCAATAATAGGGATGTAAGCCAAAGCGTGTTTTGAGCTATGCCTAAGCCTGTGCGCAACTTCATATCCATCAATATCAGGCAAATTAATATCCAAAAGGACTAAGTCTACGTCTTGTTCCTCGGCAAAAGCCACCCCGCTGAGTCCATTTGTTGCCTGCAAAAGGAAATAACCTCGTGATTCGAGCACCCGTTTCACAAGAGTCATATTATCAGGATTATCTTCAATGTACAAAACTGTTTTCCCCACCATCAACCTCCTTTTGCGCAGATTTTTTCTTCTTCGATGACATGAACAACTTGTTCTACAAACTTACGCGAAGGCAGAGAACCCTTTTGATACACAGCTTCAATATGACCATTCAAACGTTTCCGCTCATCCGGAGTAATGTCTTTGGCGCTGACAACCACAATAGGGATGTTTTTAGTGCGAGGATCCAATTTTAATTCTTCAACCAGACCGAAACCATCTATTCCGGGCATGGTTAAGTCAGTGACAATTAGATCTGGCAGTTTTTGCCGCGCTTGAGATAATCCTTCCCAGCCATCTTTGGCATGGTATACCCGATACTTCTTCCGTCCTTCCAGAAGCCGGCGTATAAGTAAAGCATCATCATCATTATCGTCAATCAAAAGAACGGTAGTAACCTTTTCGTCCAAGTTTTCAAGCGCAGCCCGCAACCCTTCACGGGGAGCAGCAGATTGACCCTCGCTCAGGTGGACATCCACTGCCCACTGGTCACCGAGAACATGTTTTTCGACCGGGAAAGTGTGTCCGGTACAGTTGACCACTACAATTTCCTCAGATCCGATCGTTTTATTCTTTATCAGTTTTTCCAAACCTGCAAACGCTACTGCAGTCGCGGGTTCTACCGCCATACCTTCGCTTTTTGCCAGCGATCGCATTGCAGCAAATGCCTCAGCATCTGTCACTGACTCCATTGTGCCGCCAAATTGTTTGGTCAGGTTGTATAAATAGGTATAAGATTTCCCTGGATCACCAGTGGAAAGGATAATGATACAGGTGTTTGGAATTTCGGGTTCTGCTATATCTTTTCCGGCATTGAACGCTTTCACCATGGGAGAACAGCCCTGTGCTTGAATAATGGCAAGCTTGGGGATGTGATTTATTAACCCCATTCTCAATAATTCTTTAAAGCCTTGATATACCCCAAGTGGACCCAGCCCCCCACTGACGGCTTGAATATACCAATCGGGTGAACGCCAACCTAATTGTTCAACAATTTCATAGGCGATGGTTTTCATCGATTCTTTGGCAGGGATGGAACTGGCTCCGCGGTCCAACAGCAGTTGGCGGCGTTGAGCAAATTGGGCAGCAATCTGTTTGGTCTGATCGTAATTACCGCTGACACGAATAACCTCTGCGCCGAACAGGGCCGCTTCACGTAATTTTTCCTGCGGGACGAGACTGGTCATAAAGACCCAAAGTTTAATCCCGGCTCTTGCGCAGGCTGCCGCGTATGCAACCGCTGCATTCCCGGTGGAAGCGATTACAGCTTCCTTTACTCCGCCTTCGAGCATGGCCGCTACCCCAACCGCAGCCTGCCTGTCTTTGAAGGAGCTGGTTGGCCCATAACGTTCATCTTTGATGTAAACAAAATTGTGTCCAAGTGCTGGCGCATAGCGTTGTGATAACCAGAGAGGCGTTCCGCCAGCAGGGTATAAATCCAGGCTGCCCGGATTCTCCAACGGAAGAATATCCTGGTATCGCCATAAATTCAATGGGCGACCAGGCAAACCCCGTAAGATTTCGCGCTTGAAGAGATCGAAATCATAATGAGCTTCAAGCCATTGTTCCCCGCAATGTTTACAAGTCGCTGGTACGAAGGGTTCATAAGGCTGCTGATGTCCGCATAGGACACATTCTAAGAATTTTGGTGCTGCCATGTCATTTTATCCTTTTCTCAGGAGCCACAGAGATTTCAGCCTCGCGAGGCAATTCAACATAAAAAGAAGAACCTTCGCCTGGAATGTTTGTGCTTTCTGCCCACATACGGCCGCCATGCATTTCAACCAGACGACGACTAATCGGCAATCCAAGGCCAGTACCACCAGTTTTACGGGTTGTCGATGTGTCTACTTGCGAGAATTCCTGGAAAATTGTTTCAAGCTGGTCGTTTGGAATGCCAATCCCGGTGTCTTTTACAGTTATTAAGATTTGGCTATCTCCCAGCGCGTCCACCCGCATTGTTACTTTGCCCTTTTCAGTAAATTTGATAGAGTTGTTTACCAGATTAATCATTACCTGGCGCAAGCGGGTAACATCGGCTAGTATTTCGATTTCCGAATCTGAATTAGTTTCGATAAATAAGGCCAGATTTTTCTCACTGGCAAGCGTGGAAGTGATGCTGGCGACTTCATCCAGAACATCATGTACTTTGAATTTTTCTGGTTCTAATTGAATTTGTGGTTTTGACAAAAATGAGG
>CAIMZS010000467.1 GCA_903846015.1 uncultured Anaerolineae bacterium
AGCAGCCCAGAACTTTTGGCACAGGGGCGGGCCGATCTTTGGGATAGCGGCAAAACCCTATCCAGTGAAACAGCGCAGATTGAATATGCCGGGCAACCGCTGGCTTCGGCGCATCGCTGCTGGTGGAAGGTGCGCGTATGGGACCAGGCAGACCAGGTTTCGAACTGGAGCCCGGTGGCGGTTTTTGGTGCTGGTCTGCGGGCAGCTGACTGGCAGGCCGAGTGGGTTGGTTTTGATAAAGTACGCGAGCTTGACCTGCCGCCCGCTCCATTTGAAGACGCGAAGTGGATCTGGTTAAACGGTAATAAACCATCGGGATTATTTCTGGGGGTATTAAACTTGCCAGAAAATGCAAAAATTGTTAATTCCAAACTAGCCATCTCTGTTGCCGGCCGCTATCGCTTTGCCTGGGGTGGAGAGCATTTTGCGTTTAGCGACGACGAGCCTGAACCCTGGCGCAGACCCTACATCCGCAATATGAACGAACGTCTGCACCCCGGTGCAAATCGCTTTCTAATCAAAGCAGAGCAGCTTGATGATGAACCAACGGGCATACTGTTCAAAATCAGTGTGCGCATCCAGGATGGGCGCGAGTTTTGCCTGGTCTCGGATGCATCCTGGCGGGCTACCGATGCCGTTCTGGATGACTGGCATGTTACTACTGCCGGGGAAAATTGGGAGGCCTGCCGCATTATCGCCGAATACGGCAACGCGCCCTGGGGTCTCATTCGTGGCGCAGAGAACTTCCTGCCCCCCGCCGCTTTCCTGCGTGGCAGCTTTGGACTGCAAAAGCCTGTCCAGCGCGCCACGTTCTTTGCCACCGCCCTGGGCTGGTACGATCTGCATCTGAACGGCGAGCGCGTCAACCGATCTTATTTTGATCCCGGCTGGACCGATTACAACAAGCGCCTGTATTACCGCGCCTACGACGTGACTGGCTTGGTACAGAACGGCAAAAACGCAATTGGCGTGACCCTGGCCGATGGCTGGTACTGCGGTTATGTGGGCTGGTACCACCAGCGTGAAATCTATGGCAAGCAGCCACGTTTCCTTGGGCAGTTGCACCTTGAATATGAAGATGGCTCAGCCGAGGTGATTGGCTCCAATGCAAGTTGGCGGGCCATGATCGGACCGGTACTGGAAGCGGATATCCTGATGGGAGAAGTTTATGACGCCCGCCTGGAGTTCAACGGCTGGGATATGCCTGGTTTTGATGATGCCGTCTGGCAGCCAGTGGATACGGGTGCGAACATCCAGCCCATGCTCGAGCCGCACCCTGCTCCGCCAGTGGTTGCACTCCAGGCAGAAGAATTTACACCTATTGCCATTACCGAACCCGCGCCAGGTGTCTATATTTTCAACCTGGGACAGAACTTTGCTGGCATTGCTCGTCTCAAAGTGCGCGGCGCTACCGCCGGGCAAAAGATCACCCTGCGCTTTGGCGAAATGCTTGAAGCTGATGGCAGCCTGTATACATTCAACCTGCGCACCGCGCGCGCCACGGACACCTATATTTGCAAGGGCGCTACCGAAGAAACCTGGTCACCCCGCTTTACATTTCATGGCTTTCAATATGTGGAGGTGCGCGGCCTGAGCGCAAAACCGGAGCTAGAAACCATCATCGGCGTCCCGCTCAGCACCGACACTCCGCGTACCGGCACATTTGAATCGTCTGATGAATTGGCCAACCGTCTGTCGCGTAACGTTTACTGGAGCCAGCGCTCGAACTTTATCGATATCATTACCGATTGTCCGCAGCGTGACGAACGCCTGGGCTGGTGTGATGCCGCCTGGACATTTGTGAATGCCGGTGCTTTGCGCACCGATGTGCAAGGTATCTACAACAAGTGGATGGTAGACCTGGATGACGGGCAGTATGAAGATGGCCTATTTCCCTGGCTGGCGCCGCTGGTGGTGACAAAGCTGGATGTCAGCGGTCCGTTCTGGGCAGGTTCTGGCCCGGCCTGGGCCGACGCCGGGGTCATCTGCCCCTGGTCAATCTATGATATTTATGGTGACCTGCGTCAGCTTGAACAGCATTACCTGGCCATGCGCCGCCAAGTGGAATGGTATGTGAATGACAGCGGCCTGGACCTGCTGCCACCTGCAGAATTTAAATGTCTTGGGGATTGGCTCAACCAGGACGCCGAGATTCCAATGAAAATTTTCCGAACAGCCTTTTTCGCCTACAGCACCGGGTTGCTGGCCCGTTCAGCGCAGGTGTTGGGCAAACAGCTGGATGCGGACCATTATGGCAAATTGCACGAGCAGATCAAGACTGCCTTCCGCAAGGCCTTCGTCCAGCCCGACGGACGCATCCTGGGTGATACTCAAAGCGGCTATGCCTTTGCGCTCTTATTTGAATTGCTCGACGAAACACAGTCCGTGCGCGCTGCCAAACTTCTGGTGGAAAACCTGCAGAAGCGCAACTGGCTGCTGACCACCGGCATGGAAGCTACCCTGCCGCTGATGCTGGTGCTTTCCAAAATCGGACGCAACGATATTGCCTACCGGCTGCTGCATAATGAAGGTTTCCCATCCTGGAATTATTCTATCAAAAACGGTGCAACCACCATCTGGGAACGCTGGGATAGCTGGACGCCCGATAAGGGCTTTGGCGATGCGGGCATGAACTCGTTCAATCATTTTTCACTGGGGGCCGTCTACCAGTGGATGGTGGAGAACATCGGCGGCATCCGCAAGCAGGGGCCGGCTTATAAAAGGTTGTTGATTGCCCCGGTTCCGGGCGGCCGTCTGACCTGGGCCAGGGTATCCTTCAACAGCCCTCAGGGTCTGATCGAAACAGCCTGGAAGCGAAACGGCGATGCGCTGGCGCTGACAGTCCAGATCCCGGCCAACACGACCGCTACTCTGGTGCTGCCAGCTCTTTCGGTGGATGATGTCAGCGAAGGTGAACAACCGCTTGCGGTAGTTGCTGATTTGAAAATTGAGCGACAAGAAGCTGGTGGCATTGTCCTGGCAGTCGGCTCAGGCTTATACCAGTTCCAGATTAATAATCCGCTCATTGCACCTGACCCCAAGGGCACAGGTTGGGACGGATGAGCGAACCTTGGTTTGCATCTAAAAACGTTGAAAGCCGGGTGGCAGCTCTGCTCGGCAGGATGACCCAGGACGATAAGCTTAATCTCGTCAGCGGCAATTTAACGGTGGATGATAGCAGTCACTGCCCGCCCCTGCCGGATGGTCTGCCTGAGCTGCGGCTGGCAGATGGCCCCGCCGGGCTGCGGATTGCTGGCTCTCAGAATAACAAGCTCAAATCTACTGCGTTGCCGGCCCCGATTGCCCTGGCCGCCACCTGGGAACCTGAACTGGCGCGCCAATATGGCGACCTGCTTGGACAGGAAGCCGCTGTCACAGGTCACAATATCTTGCTAGGCCCGGCAGTTGATATCGCTCGCGCTCCGTTGGGGGGACGAACCTTCGAATCTTTTGGCGAGGACCCGCTCCTGCAGACGCGCGTGGTTGCGTCGGAAGTCGCAGCTCTCCAGGTCCATGCCGTGGCGGCATGTATCAAACATTACCTGGTCAACAATCAGGAATATAAGCGCAACCTGATCGATGTCCAGGTTGATGAACGCACATTGCGCGAAATCTACCTGCCGCCATTTGTGGTGGCAGTTCAACAGGGCCATGTTGCCGCAGTGATGGCTTCTTACAACCGAATAAACGGCACATACGCCTGCGAAAACCCCTTTACCCTGACGAAAATATTGCGCCAGGAACTTGGTTTTTGCGGTTTCGTGATGAGTGATTTCATGGCCGCCATGAGCACATCTCCATCTGCGCTAGCTGGTCTGGAGTGGGAACTGGGCACCAAAATGTGGGGACCCGCCCTGCAGGCGGCTGTTGAAAGCGGCGAACTTTCTTTGGAATTGCTCGACGAAATGGTCAGAAGGATCCTGCGGCCCATCCTTGGGTTGGGGCTGGCCGACCGCCCGCGCCATTACGGGACCATAAACATTGCTGCGCATAGTGCGCTTGCGCGTGAAATTGCCGAGCAGGGTATTGTCCTGCTCAAAAACAACGCAGGGCTGCTGCCTCTTGATGTGGGAAAAATCCACTCCATCGCGGTGATTGGCGCGGATGCCGATAATGTCTCGGCGGCGGGCGGCGGCAGCGCCTTTGTTCGCCCGACGCTGGCCGTCAGTGTGTTGGATGGTATTCGCCAGCGTGTGGGCAAGTCTGTGCGCATTACATATGCGCCCGGAACCGATCCGGTCGGGCCGGGTGCTTTGCTGCCAGGGCTGGCCGCCATTCCGTCTAGTTTCTTTCCGCATGGGCTGCGTGTGGAGTATTGGGACAATCCCGATTTTGCTGGTCAGCCTTTAGTTGCACGCACAGAGCCGAGAATTGAGTTCAATTATGGCTTTATTGACTTTTTCACCGGTTCGCTGGTGGGCTTTTCCAAACTCCAGTTCAAACCAGCGGAATTGAGTGGGCGCCTTACGGCGCGAGTGACCGGGCAATTGGAGCTCCCAACAGCTGATAATCTTCAAATGACCCTGACCTGCCTGGGGATGGCGCGCCTTTATCTGGATGACCGGCTGGTGCTGGATACATCCACTGCCGTGCCGG
>CAIMZS010000468.1 GCA_903846015.1 uncultured Anaerolineae bacterium
GGAGAATGGTCAGCGCCAGGGCAATTCCGGAAGATTGTGCCAGGGAAAGCAAGCGGCGTGAGAACATTCCGTTATTATACGCTACGACCACAGACCTATTTGGGAGCTGGAAAGACCAACCAATTGAGCGTTTTGCCTGCACATCAGCAAAGATATAATAAGAATATAAGAAAATCCCGTCTTCGAGGTTGCAAAGTTCGCAATTTTGCCCAAGACGATGTAAAATAAGCATACCTTACAGGAGTGCTTATGTCTGAAATGGTTGAAGTTACTATTGATAGTGTGCGTGTCAGCCTGATGTCACCCCAAAGATTGGTGGTATTGCGGGATGCCAATAATGATCGTTATCTTCCCATTTGGGTTGGCCCTTATGAAGCAGAATCAATCACCGTGGCTCTCAATGAGATCGAGATTGTGCGCCCCTTGACTCACGATCTACTTAAAAATTTATTCACTACTTTTGGCGCGCAGATTAAACGGGTTGAAATCGTTGCGTTACGTGAAGATATCTTTTATGGCAACATTGTTGCCGAAGCGGATGGTCAGACCATCAATATAGATTCGCGTCCTTCAGATGCAATAGCCCTGGCTGTCCGGGCGCATGTTCCGATTCTTGTGGATCCATCCGTTATGACATCGGCTGGAATTTCTCCTGAGCAGGATTTGCGCTCACACAAACCACCCCAGGCCTCTACCATCAATGATCCTGCCCAGTCATCGGTTCCCGGTATGTCCAGCCCGCCATCGGCTGCCAAAGCTGTGGCTCCGGCTGAAGAACTGGGCCGGTTATCGATTTTCGAAGATTTTCTAAGCAAACTGGATACCGGTTCCCAGCCGGGTGAACCACAAGACCCTGATAATCCTGAAAAGAAATAGCAAAACCGCAATGTTCATCAAGGACACGACGAAGTAAAATAAACATCGGGCGTGTCCTTTTTTATTCTCAATCACGATGCCAACCGGATATTGCTTCCAGAATGCATTTTCTCTTTGGCGAGGATTTTCCCCTGCTGTGGGGTGCATTTGAGCTGGTGATTGTCTCATCCTGTTCTTACAATTAGCTTACGAGTGTTTTTATGAATGATTTTGATCCTCCAGAAGACCCGTACGTGGTAGAAAAGAGCTCCACCTCTGGCTTGCCACACAGCCGCGAATCTGAAGAGGCTGTGATTGGTGCGGTGCTGATCAATCCGGAAGTTTATTATGATTTGGCCCAATTTCTGCAAGCAGATGATTTTTATATTCATCGACTGCGCTTTATTTGGGAGGCTTATGTTCGCTTGCAGGAACGCCGGGTTCCAGTTGACAGTCTGACCGTCAGCGAGGAACTGGAGGATATGGGGCGTCTGGAAGAGATTGGTGGCCCGGCTTATCTGGCAGCATTATTAAACCAGGTGCCAACCACATTACATGCTGAGGCCTACGGCAAGATAGTTGAAGCCACTTCCATTCGCCGCAAATTATTGACGGCTGCCAATAATATTGCGACGCTTGCCTATGATGAAAAGGAAGCGATTGAAACGGTAATGGGTGAGGCCGAAAAGGCCATTTTCAATGTCGGAGAGCGCAAAATGCGTCACGACGTACTGCCCATTCGGGATGTGCTTTCGGCTTATTATGATCACGTTGATGAACTGGCCCGGCGGGCTGATGAAATTGTAGGTGTGCCAACCGGGTTCACCGATCTGGATAAGATGTTGGGGGGCTTACAGCCTTCAGATTTGTTGATCACGGCCGGTCGGCCGGGTATGGGTAAAACAGCCCTGATGCTGACCATGGTACACAATGCTGCCCTGATACACAAAAAACGAGTGGCGGTTTTTTCGCTTGAAATGTCCAATGAGCAGGTTGTGCAGCGCCTGATTGCTCAACAAACCGGTATTGATTCCCAACGTTTGCGTTCTGGCAAACTTACAGATGATGATTGGCCAGTTTTTAACCATGCCATCGAAGTGCTTGGTGATACGCGGATTTATCTTGATGATACGCCAGCGCTTACC
>CAIMZS010000469.1 GCA_903846015.1 uncultured Anaerolineae bacterium
CATCCCGGAAGCGACCGTGAAAACTCTCCACAAAACCGTTTTGCCACGGGCTGCCTGGCTCAATGTAGATCGTCTTGATCCGATTATCCTTAAGCCACCGCTGGACAACCTCCAGCACAACCGAATGATTTCCTTCGGATTAAAAATTAAAACGCCAAGCAGCTCGATTCAAACTCCCTCTAATAAAAGAGCGGGGCAACATCAAGTGTTGCCCCGCCAAACTAATAGTTTGTTCCTGACTAATTACGCATGAACTTTACGAGAGAACAACGCCAAGCCGCTCAAGCCCAAGCCCAAGAGGAGGAGCGCAGATCCACCATCAGGCAGAAGCGTCAACATCGGCTGCGCTGCCGTCTGAGTGGGACGACCATTGATGTCGAGCGTGTGCAAACCCAAAACACCGACGCTGTAGGCCTGGTTATTATCGGCTCCAGCAGCTGCGAGACTACCGAATTGAGCAACGACCATATTCAAAAAGACGTCGTTAAAGTTATTCCCAATCTGACCTTCCAAAACCCAGATGGCGTTTTGAAGCATGTAAGCCGAATTAACACGACCTGCACCCGGTGTGTAATTATAATTAGCCAAGACACCCTGCGCAAATTGCTGGAATAACCAAGCGGTTCCTAAAGATATCTGGTTGCCGTTGTTTGGATCGATACCACTCGGAATGATGGTGGCATCGTATTTACCAGGGGTGACGATACTCACTGACCGGTTGATGCAGAAGGTGCCAAAGCCCAGTGCACCCGCATTGTTATTATAGAGATCCGCCGCTCCATAACCCACGCCGGTAATCGGGGAGACATTAAATTCACCATCGGCAGCATTATATCCGGCCACTTGATCAACGGTTACCGTGATGGCTGAGGCTTGAAAAACTGCCACCGATGTAGCAGCTACAATCGCTAATATTAATTTTTTCATAGTTCTTTAGTTTGTTAGTTTGTTTTTTATTTGGACTTTGGCTGTTTACATCAGGTCCTGTTAGATTCAAGCGAAAAACGTGCCACTCGCGAAGGCATCTGAGAATTTGTTTATATGTTGTTGTATATTAACTATTTACAAAACAAAATATCTTATGAATTGTAAATCGCCGAATTGGTCTGGAGGATAAATTGTAAGTTATTTCGGACTTTTTGTTTTATCGCCCCTTTAAAACAGAACCAAACCATTGTTTACAAATTACTTATATATTCCACATCAAAACGTAAATAAATCCGACAATTCATTACTTTACTTCAACTCCCAACACTCTCCCAAATCCCAGATTGAGGATCGAAACGCTTGATAACTCTGGCTGGCATTCCAACAGCCACGCAGAAATCAGGGATATCCCGCGTCACGACGGCATTCGCTCCAATAACGCAATTGCGGCCAATCCGGCAGGAAAGCACGGAAACATTTTCACCTAGCCAGGTTCCGTCGCCGATCGAGACCGGGCCTTTGGAAACAACGGGTTGATCCATGATGGGAATGTTGGGGTCGGCAAAGGCGTGGCTGTTATCGGAAATATGCACCCGATCCGCAATCAGCACCTTGCGGCCAATCTCAACGCGATCAACGCAGGTGATATGGCAAAAATATCCAATCAAGGTGCCATCCCCGATTGTCAGTTTGGGCCGGCGCTTGTCCAGAAGCGGCAACGTCAGCAGCCATGAATGCTTTTGAATGAGCACCCCGGAACCGAGAAACATGTTGTCAGCATTGCGTAGATTCAACGGTTGGATGATCCGTGAACGCGCCCCTAACTCCCCTAAGATCGATCGATACATCAATTGGGTTTTGATCAACCAATACAACCCGGCCAGTCGCCGGTAAAACTCATAAACTTTCTTCATAATTCAGCCAATGGGCGATGGGTTTCAACCCTGACAGCAACTGGTTGCGGCGACGGTTACGACAATGCCGCTTCGGCCAGATAGTCTACAATAGCTGCGGCGGCCCGGCCTTTGTGCGCAAAGGCTTGGTCCAGAAATTCCCGCTGCGCTGCAAGCTGCTTTTCCCGGAAATGGGGTTCATCAATCAAGTGGTCAAAGGTCGCTATGAAGGCTTCGGCATCTTTCACGGCCAACCCACCGCCAAACGGAGGCCACCAGACGGAACATGGCTCCTCGGGCGTCAGATCCAGCACAATCAACGGACGTCCCAGCATCATCGCTTGCAAGCCGGCCGTGGAACG
>CAIMZS010000470.1 GCA_903846015.1 uncultured Anaerolineae bacterium
CAGATCGAGCAATTCCTGCGCCAGAGGCGTGACGGTTTCGATCAGGGGAGAGTACAAACATTCCAGAATGTTGGGGTTGGCGCGCAGTGCCAGGTTGATGAACTTCTCCAGCTCCCAGTAGCATTCCTGGGCATGTTCATTCTCCAACTGCTCAGGAACGGCAAACAGCGACCAGTGCAACTCAGCCGGCGGCAGGTAAATCCCGCGCCGGTCGGTATCCGAGCCATCATGATCCAATCTATAGGCGCGCGAGCCTGTGACGCAGCGGTATATGATAAATTCTTCCAGGTTGGTCTCGGCAAGCACAGATCGCCCGAATCGCTCGATGCCATCCTGCTGGAATTGTTTGCGCACCGAGAACTGTGCCCGCGCCAGCCAGGCTTCGGCGCCGTTAGAAAAACTGACCAGATAGGGGCTGTGCTGATCGGGAGGTGCAGCAACAATTACTCCGACAGCGCCGGCAATGCAAACCACCTGGCCGGTTTCATCGAGGATCGCTGAACGGGTGACGATCTGGGTGCCGTTTGGCAGATCGAGGTGCGGGGTAATTTTCATGTTTGCAGCAGCCTTCGGATTAATTCGTCGTAGGCATCTTTCATTGGCAGGTCCACATCCACGTGAATGCGCCGGCGCTCGGTTACAACAGTTACACTTGTTAGTGGGTTCAGGCCGGGCTTTTCGTATGTTTCCCAATAAAGACCGATGCCGCGTTTTTGCCAGTTGGGCAAATCATTGAAGTTGATCCCGTTTTGGAAGAGCAGCTCGTTCTTGGCCGCCACCGACAGCTTGAGCATGGCTCCAGTTGCCTGGTCAACTGTTTGGCCCAATTTGCGCAGCATCCAGTAGCAGTGGGCGTTCAGAGCATTACGGTGAGCATCCTCACTGCGCCAGCGGAAGTAATCCACCACCAGGTTTTCGTTTGGAAGCTGGGAGATGCGGCAGTCAAAAGCGGCCAGGTCGCCGAGCAGAAGCGAGAATTTGGCGCTGGCTTCGCCGGCCAGGATGGAATTGTATTTGCGCATTTTGCGCTCGAATGCGGTTTCATCGCGGTGAAAAAGCAGGGAAATTTCGTCACTCTGGGTATAGCCGTAAATCACACGAAACCCGCATTGCATCAGGTGTTCCACGGTTGCAACCATATAGTCGCGAAAACGAATATCGTATGGCGCTTCAAAGTGATGTGTTTCTTTGGTCAGCCTGGTAAAGCTGCGCCCATCGATGCGCGCGACCATATACAGTCCCGGCAGCACGCACATATCGGCGGCGCTCTCAAAGACGCGCATCTTTGTATCCAAATCGTCAAATTTCATTTACATTCCCTGATCACAAACTCGCTGGAGAGCGGTCAATCAACACTTAGGAAGACCAGTCGAAGCCTTTGGCCGGGTTTGAAATTTCCAAGCGCTGCACGTGAAGAATGACCTTCTGTTATCGCAGATATTTAGGTGTTGGTGAAAATATTAAACCTGTTCGCTGTTTCTTGAACAGTTGGCTATGCTTATGTGCAGTAATTGTCCTTTCATAATGAAATAGAAGCTACTTCAGAAGAACCTGCCGAAAATGCCCTTTTTCTTTTTTTGGGCAAGTTTATTCAATGTCGAGAACTTCGGTGAGTGAAACAGCTATGGCTTTTATCGTTCGGGCATCGATCGTGCCCAGCTTGCGAACGAATCGTTCCACCGACACAGAGCGTACCTGAAAAGCATCGCAGGATGAAGGCTTTTCCAGACCGTTTTGAGTGTTGGGAGTGATCGCTGTCATCCAGGGTACATCTGCATAATGCGCTTTCCATTCTGTAATCGGAGCCACAACCTTGAGTGGCAAAGTTCCAATATCATCACTACTAACAATGACTACCGGGCGCGTTTTTCTGAATTCTGCGCCGATGGTTGGATCCAAATTAATAATCCAGATCTCACCTCGCTTCATCGTTTGTATCCTCGTCAAAGTGAGCTGTTGTCAGATTGGTTAATTCAGGATTGTTGATGTATTCTTCCGCCATAAGCAACGCTGCTCGGCGCAATTTGTCTCGCTTACGTTCTCTGATCCGCTCGCGCAACATTTCGCGCACCACATCAGACATACTTGTGTGCGATTCATTCGCCAATTCTTTTAGTGCTTTGCGGTCAGAAGGATCCAATAAAAGTTGTACTCGTTCCATATGAGCCTCCATTGTACGCATTAATTATACACACTCTTCATGCGCATGCGACGGGTATTTTGTTCATTTTTTTTGATTTTGAGATTTTCCCTCGAGGGAATACCTGCCATATCGATTTGCTTTAGAAAGTCATGCCTGACCTGCACAACTATGGTTGGAAACTCTTCTTCAATATAATCCAGCCATTCCAAAACCTTGCCACCTTCATGATGAAAAAGATCATTGGCGCACTATCTGAAATTATCATCACTGCCCTGGCCACTTTTGGGTGGCATTTTGAATAAACCAGGTTACTGTTCTCCGGCACCGGAACCAAGGGAGTTTTGCCTGCATTTCGGATCATGCACCAGATAATGATGCTCTTGTGAATCTCAACATTACCATCAGCGAGATGATCGACTGGAAAAATCCTAAAAAAAGGCATACAATCAAACCATTATGAATGATAGACGAATTTTGACTCCATCCGAGATTGCTGCCATCGTCCAGGGTATTGACCCGGTGGACTGGACGCAAGTGGAACTGCTTGCAAACCTTCCGCCAGCAAAACGAATTATTCCTCCTCTGCTGGCGCAAGAGTTTTCCATGTCTGCTTTGCGCGGCACTTTTCGAAAACGTTTTCCGAATTTATCCATGGCAGAAATTAACATGATGGTACTTTCCTATCTCACACCCATACGGATGAAAGAAAAATGAGTTCCGTGACGTTTTATGTGAAAATCTTAAAGGCATTGGATGAAATTGGCGCTCCTTATATGATTGTGGGTGCATTTGGCGGGTATGCATTTGGTATCAGCCGTACAACGTATGATATTGATATTCTTGTTGATCTTCGCCCTCAAGATTTTGAGGTATTTTCGCAGTATTTCCCACTCCCGCGTTATTACGCTGATCCTGAGATGATGCGTAGTTCCACAGAAATGGGCATTATGTTCAATATCATTGACACTGACGAAGGGATTAAAGCCGATCTTGTACCGCTGCGCCGAGAACCCGAATATCGTACCGCTTTTGATCGCCGTATTCGCCGTGAGTTCACTGACCCAACAGGTGCTGCCTTTGAAGCCTGGGTAGCCCAACCGACCGATATCATTATTGGCAAATTGCGGGCATGGGATGAGGGCCGTTCCAGCAAACACCCCAACGATATTTATTCCATACTGGTCTTTGATTTAAGCGGCTACAGCGACATAACTGTGGATATTGAGACTGTCAGCTCAGAAGCTGCTCATATTGGAGCAGAAACGCTGGAAATGTGGAAACAACTCGTTGAACGCGCAAAGAGTGAGGTAACAAAGCGTAAATGAAGGCGAGCATTCAGAAGACTGCAACAAATATCACCACACTCATCAAACCCTGACAAATCGGTTCTATCTCTGGAACTTTCTCACTTGCGTCGTCCTTATACAAATCGTAATTATAATAATCCTGTTTTGTATAACGTCTGAAGCTTTTTATCGGCAGTTTATCGGCAATCGAATGGGCGGAATCGGTCTATAATATTCTTATGAGTGAACCCTGGCAACCAGCATACAACATTACCCCCCAACTGGCGCGCCGGCTGATGGAAATCGAGTCGGTGCGGACGATTGTGACACACACACCTTTTCTCCCAGCTGTCGAAGCGGAATTACGCCAGCGGGTGCGTATTCGCGCCACGCATTATTCTACGCGTATCGAAGGCAACCGCCTGACATTGGAACAAGCCGAGCAGGTCATTCAGGAAAAGCACCTCGCCATCCAGGGCCGGGAGCGGGATGTGCGTGAAGTCCGCAATTATTGGGAGGCGCTCCTGCGGATTGAGGATTGGGCTGCTCAGGGAAAACCACTCACTGATGATTTGATCCGCCGCCTGCATGCCCTGGTGGAATACGGCACACGCGCCAAACCAACACTCTATCGCGATGGGCAAAATGTCATCCGCGATTCCCTCAGTGGGGGGATTGTTTACCTGCCTCCTGAAGCGGTGGATGTGCCAGGCTTAATGGCCGGATTGGTGGAGTGGGTCCAGCGTGCCGAAAAGGAGAAAATTCCTACACCCTTGATTGCCGGCCTGGCGCACTACCAGCTTGTCACCATCCATCCTTATAATGATGGCAATGGACGGACGGCCCGCCTGTTGGCCACCTTCATCTTACATCGCGGCGGCTATGGGTTGAATGGTTTCTTTTCCCTCGAGGAATATCATGCCCGTGACTTGGAGAACTACTACGGAGCGCTTTCGGTCCATCCGCATCACAATTACTACGAAGGCCGGGCAGAAGCCGACCTCACATCCTGGCTGACCTATTTTGTTGGTTTACTTGCGGATGTTTTCAGCACCGCCAAGGATGAAGCGCTGCGCCTGAAGGATACGCCGCCTGCCCCAGAGTCGGAACTCTTGATGCGGCTGGATCACCGTGCCCGGATTGCGCTGGGGTTGTTTGCGAAACAGGAAACCATTACTGCAACGCAAGTCGCCCAGATCCTGGGGCTTTCGGAGCGTATGGTGCGCAACCTGATGCGAGAATGGGTCGAGCAGGGCTGGTTGTTGGTTGCCGATGATTCACGCCGGAAACGGGCCTACAAGTTATCGGAAATCTATCGGCAATAAAACGGAAATTTATCGGCAATAAACAAGAAATCTACAGAACTACATTCAGTCTCAGGATGTATTTGATTATGTTATCTTTATTCCTGAGTTGGCTTGTTTGGAGCTCCAACTTCACAATTCCATGCTCGAGCTAGTGGGCGATAATAATCCCACCATGACATGTTTTCGATTTGCCACCACCAGGCGTCAGGCAATTTCCACCAAGGGCCATAAATAAGTTCGTCAGGCGGCGCGATATTACTGATTTTCCGCAAAAATTCTGTGGCAGCTTTCGTGTCACGATGGGTACGAAGGTAAGTAACTTCATAGATTGATCCTGTATACATCATCGGTAGCATTATTGTCGATACAAGTACACATGATTTTCCCTTTCCTTTAACTGCTTTTTGGGTATCGATTTCGGTCCAATGCTGGATCCTGTCCGCCCAGAATTCCCGATACGTGATCCCGGGAGCGAGGCGCTGAGCTGCTGCTACTTGCATCGGCTGGCCGGCCTTATAATAAAAATACCCACCCAGCGAAACCACGCCTACAACAACGGACAACAACCCCCAAACAACAAGCTTCCCAATCAGTTTTCCAATCATCTCTTTTCTCCTTGGTCCAGGTTCGACCTGCCACAATATGTGGCGTTCGCAAACTATGTCTCTCACGGTAAAAGTGAATATAGTCCATTAATAGCACGCATGTTCTTTTCTGTCAATAAAAATGAATGGTCCGATTGGTAGTTGTGGTAACCCTGGAAGGAGAGCGTTGTTTAAAATATTTGACACATTCATTAGAAGGGATGGATATTAGTCCTTAAGCGCTATAGGCCATTTTGGTTGGATAATAGACCCTTCCCTGGATAATAGCCAACCGAATGGATAATAGCTTTTTATCACTTTAGATGCTAACTTAAGGGTTGTCCGTGATCGCGCGCAGAGCAATTTTTAATCCCTGGGGATGATTTATTGAGCCGGAAATCAAACTATTGACAGAACATATGTTCTGTAATAAAATACTCAAACATTCACCACCCAATCCCCCGCTCATAAGGTGGTGTTTGCAAGGCCTACCGTCCCCCCTACGGCAGGCCTTTTTCTTTATCATCGACCGGTTGGATTCAACACTTAAGGCTTTCGTTCTGAATCCGAGTTATTTATTTTTGATTGATGGGGTGTTTTTGGGAAACCCAGATGCTGCCATCCGCGTGCCGCTTGCCGGCTTTGATAACTTCCAGATTCGTCATAAGCGTATTGGCTCGCTGCAGGCGGGACTCGGAAGCCAGCGCGCGATTGATTTCTTGGATTAATTTCTTCTGTATTTCTTCTGTTTCGCAAAATACATACAACCAGCCCTGGCCGGCATCGAACGCGTTCTGCCATTTACGCGCGCGCGCCTCGCTATCCCCTTTGTTAACATCCCGCTCAACCTCCACATGAATTTCCCGACCGTTTTTGCGGGCCAGAATATCCGGTGATGATATGCGGCCATCACTCATGGGAATGTTGACTTCCCCTTTCGAAATAATTTCATAACCTTCTGCTTCAAGGATGGTGGCTGCTTTCAAAACCAACAAGGTATGCGCATCTGTACTGTGCGCAGAGCGAACAGAGTGGTATTCATTCTCTGCTGGCAGTTTTTGAGTCAGAAAGATATAGGCGGTTTCTCCCAACCGGTCAAGAGCCAGCACCTGGGGCGGTGCGCCATTTCCGGTTCCTGCAGTGTCTTCTATAGTAATAAATCCCATGTCCTTCAACCGGCTGATAACGTTTGAAACTGCCC
>CAIMZS010000471.1 GCA_903846015.1 uncultured Anaerolineae bacterium
ATAGTGCCGGATCTAGCCCGGCCGTCTGTAGCGATTGAACAAGTCTCCCAAACATCTGGCATAGACTTTGCCGAATTAACACAGGCCATGCTGGCAGTGGTCAGTGAAAAAACCGGCTACCCGGTCGAGACGCTCGAAGTGGGCATGGATATGGAATCTGACCTGGGGATCGACTCGATCAAGCGGGTTGAGATTCTCGGCGCGATGCAAACACGTTACCCGAATCTGCCCAAACTCAAACCGGAAGAACTTGCCGAACTGCGTACCCTGGCTCAAATTATTGAGCATATGAATAGATCATTCCCGAAGAACAGCGGGATTGGTGCCCAAGAAGATACTTCTCCGCGAAGCGGCAGTCTTGTTTCATTGGAACAAACGACTGAAGTCGCCACTACGATAGTGCCGGATCTAGCGCGGCCGTCTGTGGCGATTGAACAAGCCTCGAAAACACCCGGCATTGATTTTGCCGAGTTAACCCAGGCCATGCTGGAAGTGGTCAGTGAAAAAACTGGTTATCCGGTCGAGACGCTCGAAGTGGGCATGGATATGGAATCTGACCTGGGGATCGACTCGATTAAACGGGTTGAGATTCTCGGCGCGATGCAAACACGTTACCCGAATCTGCCCAAACTCAAACCGGAAGAACTTGCCGAATTGCGCACCCTGGCTCAAATTATTGAGCACATGAACAATTCATTCCCCAAGAACAGCGGGATTGGTTCCAAGGAAGCTGCTACTCCGCGAAGCGGCAGTCTTGCTTCATTGGAACAAACGACTGAAGTCGCCACTACGATAGTGCCGGATCTAGCGCGGCCGTCTGTGGCGATTGAACAAGTCTCCCAAACATCTGGCATAGACTTTGCCGAATTAACACAGGCCATGCTGGAAGTGGTCAGTGAAAAAACCGGCTACCCGGTCGAGACGCTCGAAGTGGGCATGGATATGGAATCTGACCTGGGGATCGACTCGATCAAACGGGTTGAGATTCTGGGCGCGATGCAGACACGCTATCCGGACCTGCCCAAACTCAAACCGGAAGAACTTGCCGAACTGCGCACCCTGGCTCAAATTATTGAGCATATGAACAAGTCATTCCCGAAGAACAGCGGGATTGGTGCCCAGGAAGCTGCTACTCCGCGAAGCGGCAGTCTTGCTTCATTGGAACAAACGACTGAAGTCGCCACGCCGATAGTGCCGGATCTGCCACGGCCGGTCGTTCCCGATGCGCCGCGTGTGATGCGCAGCGCCGTGCGACTCAAGGCTCTACCTTTTCCGGATGTACTGGAAGCAAATTTACCGGCCGGGTTCATTGCCCTCGTGACCAATGACGGTACCTCCGCCGCCACCAAACTTGCCAGCGCTCTCACTGAGCGTGGTTGGCCGGTGGTTGTGATCAACTTCCCGCAGGCGGTCGTCCAGGCTTTGAATACCTTCCCTAAAACCATTCCCCAGGTCACTTTGCCAGATTTGGGCGAAGCCAATCTGAAACAGATGCTAAAGGCAGTCGAAACGCAATATGGTCGTATTGGCGCATTTATCCACCTCAACCCGCCAGCCGCCCCCACCTCCGACTCACCTTTCGTTGAAAATGAGAAAGCCGTCCTTAAAGAAGTCTTCCTCATGGCAAAACATCTCAAAGAATCGCTTTCTGTAGCTGCCAATACTGGCCGAAGCTACTTTGTAACCGTTGCCCGCCTGGATGGTGAATTCGGATTGGGTACCGGCTCATTTGGCGCAATCAGCGCTGGTTTGTTCGGTCTTACCAAGACTCTTAGCCGCGAATGGCAGGCCGTTTACTGCCGCGCACTCGACCTGGTGCCGCTTCTGGATGCGGATCGTGTTGTTCAATATATCCTTGCCGAGTTACAGGACCCGAATCGTTTACTCACTGAAGTGGCCTATGGTTTGCGCGGACGCATGACCCTGGTGGGTGAGAATGAGTGAACGCATTGCGATAGTGCCGGATCTAGCACGGCCGATAGTGCCGGATCTAGCGATAGTGCCGGATCTAGCACAGCCACGGCCACGGCCCAGACAAACTTCGTTAACGCCAGCCGGCGTTTGGTTGGTTAGCGGTGGCGCAAAAGGCGTTACGGCCCAATGCGTAATTCGACTTGCCCGCCAATACCAGGCAAAATTTATTTTGCTGGGTCGTTCAGCCCTCTCGGGCGCTGAGCCAGAATGGGCCAATGGCATCCTGGACGATGCTGAGTTAAAACGCCGCATCATGGCAACGCTGCAAGCGCAGGGCCACAAGCCTACGCCTGCGAAAATCCAAAAAGAATTGGATGCCTTGCAGTCGCGCCGCAGCATTGAGAACACCCTCAAAGCCATCTCGGAAGCTGGCGGGCAAGCGTTGTACTGCCAGGCTGATGTCACGGATCGCTTGGAATTAGCGCATCGGTTGGAAAACTTCACTCGCCAAACGGGAGCCATTACTGCCATCCTGCATGGCGCCGGCAACCTGGCTGATAAATTGATCGAACAAAAAACCGAGCAGGATTTTGAAACCGTTTACTCTGCCAAGGTGGCCGGATTGGAAAATTTACTGGCATGTGTGTCACCCGCCAGCCTGGATACACTGGTCTTGTTTTCATCCGCGGCCGGTTTCTATGGCAACCCGGGCCAATCCGATTATGCCCTCGCCAATGAGATCCTCAACAAAACCGCCCACCTCATCCAGCGCAGCCACCCCCCATGCCAGGTCATCTCGCTCAATTGGGGCCCGTGGGATGGTGGCATGGTCACTCCGGCGCTGCGGGCCTTGTTCGCCCAGCGTCATATCGATATCATCCCGATTGATTCAGGCGCACAAATGCTGGTGGATGAACTGGAACAGCGCAACAGCCCGGCAGTCCAGGTGTTGATCGGGAGCGCCATGCATGTGCCTGCCAGCGCAATCGATCCGCTGGCGCCACTGATCACCCATCGAATTCAACGCACACTTTCCCTGTCTGCAAATCCTTTCCTCAAAGATCATACGATCGGCGCTCAGGCGGTATTACCGAGCGTCTGTGCTCTCGCGTGGATGGGGAACACTGCTGAACAGTTGTACCCCGGGTACACTTTTTTCCGCGTTGAAAATTATCGTGTTTTGAAAGGGATTGTATTTGATGACACCCTGGCGCCCACGTATACAGTCGAAGTAAAGGAAGTGGATAAAAGTGTCAGAGGGCAAGTCCAGCTGGATGTGCTCATTTCGAGCCATCCTGGTGGCAAGCCGCGCTACCATTACAACGCCCGCATCCAACTGCGCGAACAGCTACCGCTGCCTGAGCGTTTTGTTGACGCAGATTTTGCCTGTCACGAGAGCGGAACCCCTCCCATAAACGCGGTCTTTGCGTTTGGGGGAGGGCAGCGAGGGGGTCCGCACGACGTGCCCATCTCCGATAGTGCCGGATTTAGCACGGCCGATAGTGCCGGATTTAGCACGGCCGGCGCTTCTTTGTATACCGATGGCACATTATTTCACGGTCCCAGTTTTCAAGGAGTCCGCCGCATTCTCAACTATAGCGAAAAACGCCTGACCCTGGAATGCGAAATGCCGGATGTCAGCGCTGCCGATCAAGGCCAGTTTGCCGTCCAGAGTTTTAATCCTTTTTTTGCCGATGTGCAATTTCAGAGCCTGGTAATCTGGGCGCGGCGCTTTTATGGCGCCGGTAGTTTGCCGCTGCGCGCACAAAGCGGTGAACACTACCGAACCCCTGCCCCCGGCGCGCTTTTCTATGTTTCTCTGGAAGTACATTCCCATTCAGAAACCAACCTGGTCGCAGATATTATTGCTCATGATGCAGCCGGAGAGATTTACACACGCGTAAATGGCGCGGAAGTCACCATCAGCTTGCAGTTGAATCGCCTGTTTGTTCCACACGAGATGAGTGTAAAACCACATGTAGTGGCGACTTCAGTCGCGCACCTGGATGAGCTGCCTGACGGGTTGCCCAGTTAATTTATGGAACCCATCGCCATTATTGGTCTCAGTTGTCTATTCCCAGGCGCGCGCACCCCGGATGAGTTTTGGCGCAATTTACTGGCTGAAACCGATTCAACCAGCCCCGCCGCGCTTGCGGATATGGGCGTAGATCCCCTCACCTTTTATCACCCGGACAAAGGCCAGCGTGATAAGTTTTATGCTTTGCGCGGTGGTTATGTGCGCGATTTTGTGTTTGATCCTGCTGGATACCAGCTTCCCAGCGAAGCGCTTAACGGCCTCGACAGCCTGTTCCATTGGCCCTTATATGTAGCGCGCGAAGCTTTACGTGACAGCGGTTACCTGAATAGTGTCAATCACGCTCACACCGGATTGATTCTGGGTAATCTTTCCTTCCCTACCAAAACTTCCCAAGATTTGTTTGCGCCGCTGTACCAGTCTGCCCTTAACCAGGCCCTGCAAGAACTTTTGCAGGATAAGCACCTTCAACTACCGGGCCAAACCTTGCGGGGATCGAACACTCTCGCAAATGCGCTCATCTGCTCCTACCCGGCCGCGCTGGTTGCCCAGGCATTGGGTCTCTCCGATCTACATCTTGCACTGGATGCTGCCTGCGCATCTTCGCTGTATGCTGTTAAGCTGGCATGCGATTATTTGCAGGCGCGCAAAGCGGATTTGATGCTGGCAGGTGCGGTCAGCTGTGCCGATCCATTCTTTATTAAGATGGGCTTCTCCATTTTTCAGGCCTATCCACAAAACGACCAGAGCTGCCCATTGGACAAATCATCCCAGGGCTTAATTTCGGGCGAAGGCGCCGGCATGTTCGTCCTCAAACGGCTCGACGACGCCGAGCGCGATGGTGATCATGTTTACGCCGTCCTGCGTGGGATTGGTTTATCCAACGACGGCAAGGGCAAGCATTTGCTTACCCCCAACCCAAAGGGCCAATTGCTCGCTTTTGAACGCGCCTACGCAGCTGCAGAAATGGCCCCCCAGGATATTGATTACGTCGAATGCCATGCCACCGGTACGCCCCTCGGTGACATCACCGAGCTGAACTCGATGGACACATTCTTTGGAGCGCACCAGGCTGCCCCCCTGATCGGCTCAGTCAAATCGAACTTTGGGCACTTATTGACCGCCGCGGGTATGGGCGGGATGCTCAAGACAATCTTGAGCATGGCTCATAACCGTATCCCCGCCACCATCAAGGTCCGCCATCCGCAAGCTTCTCAAAATAACGTCATCAGCGCCAACCAAATTGTCCGTCAGGCCATCGATTGGCCCACCCGGCTGACAGCGATAGTGCCGGATTTAGCACGGCCGATAGTGCCGGATCTAGCACGGCCGATAGTGCCGGATCTAGCACGGCCACGGCCCGCTGATGGGATCAAACGAGCAGCCGTCAGCGCCTTTGGCTTTGGCGGTACCAACGCCCACCTGATTTTGGAAAACAAGCCTTCCACCCCGGGTAGGGAGGCAGCGCTGCTGCGTCCGACGCGCGCACCTGCTGCCCTCGCCATCTCGGGCATGGCAGCACATTTCGGCGCATGCGCCAACCTCGATGATCTCAGGCAGGTCTCCCATTCAGGTTCACAGCTTTTCGGCGCTCTGCCTTCCAGGCGCTGGAAGGGTTTGGAAACACTGCCCGAGTTGAAACATCTCAACGTGCCGGGCGCCTACATCTCCGATTTCGACATGGATTTTCTGTATTTCAAGATACCGCCCAATGACGCTGATCAGCCCATTCCGCAGCAATTGTTGATGCTCAAGGTGGCAGATGCGGCTTTGAAAGATGCGCAGATGAAGCCTGGCGGCAATGTCGCCGTCTTGATTGCCATGGATACTGAGTTGGCCCTGCACGAATTTCGCGGGCGCGTTGACCTGACCTGGCAATTGCCACAAGCTCTGGAGCGCGCCTCAGTAAAACTGACACCCGAGCAAGCCCTTGTGTTGGAAGAGTACGCAAAAAACAGCCTGCATATGCCTGCCCTGGTTAACCAATACACCAGTTTCATTGGCAATATCATGGCCAGCCGTATCGCAGCGCTGTGGGATTTTTCTGGCCCTGCTTTTACGCTTTCCGCCGCCGAAAACAGTGTCGGCAAGGCCCTGGAAGTCGCGCAAATGCTGCTCACAAACTCAGAAGTGGACGCAGTCCTGGTTGGCGCAGTCGACCTAGCGGGCTCGCTGGAGCATATCTGGATGCGCGAGCAAATGGGGCCCTTACACCAGCACAGCTCAACTCCTACGCTGGGTTTCAGCCAGCATAGCAGCGGCTGGTTGATCGGCGAAGGCGCAGGCGCGATTGTGCTCCAGCGCGCCGATTCATCCCCGCATGCTTACGCTACACTCGAGGCTCTAGCCTCAGCACCCGCCACCGCTGAAGGAGTTGCCCAGGCGGCTCGCACTTGCCTGCAGGCCGCAAAACTTCAACCTGGCGATGTAGGCTATATTGAAGTTAACGCGGGTGGTTTTCCTTACCAGGATGAAGTTGAGATGCGCGGCCTGGCAGATGCTTATAGCGTAGTGGCGCCTGTAGTGGCGACTTCAGTCGCTCACCTGGACGCGTATGATCCGTCATCCCGCAGCCCTTACCTTCCCTCCGGGTCGCGTCCTGTCATGGGCAGCGTCAAGGCCAATATCGGACATACCTTTGCTGCCTCCGGGCTTGCCAGTATCATTCGCGCCTGCCTGTGTTTGTCCGAACGCTATTTCCCTGGCACGCCTGGATGGGATGCGCCCAAATTGTCCCTGCCTTTTGATGTGGCCGAACAAGCCCAGCCCTGGCTTGCCCTTAAGCGCGTTGCGGCGGTAAGCATCTTGAGTCACGATCACACCTGTGCGCATGTCATCTTGCAAGCCAGTGAACCGTTAGCCCTTCCGGTTACAACACGTTACCGGGCCGACCGTAGTGGCGACTTCAGTCGCTCACCTGGACAGCCAGGCACCCGCCTGCGTTTGATCCCCCTGGCTGCGCCAGATTTGGCCGGCTTGCAGGTTCAGATCAAGGAAATAGCACAGGCCACCTCCCTCTCGCAAACTGCGTACAGCGCCTGGAAAACTTACCAGGCTAACCAAACTGCACCCTACCGCGTCATGCTGGTTGCCAGCGATGTGCCTGAAATGCGCCGCGAAGCGGCATTGGCCCAAACTGGCGTGGCAGCTGCATTGTCTGATTCCAATTCCACGCATAAGCGCGCCGGGTCGAAATGGCTGACAGCCAACGGAAGCTGCTTCACCCCCAATCCCTTGCGTGGACCAGTCGCATTTGTCTATCCCGGGGCTTTTAATTCGTACAGTGGTTTAGGCTCGGACTTATTCAGCCTGTTCCCATCGTTATATGCCCGCTTTGTGCAAATCACGCGTGACCCAGCCCTGGCCCTGTCCGCGGACCAGCTTTACAAGCGCCGCGGCACCTCCTTCTTAGCTGACGATCGCAAGGCCCTGGATCAAGCGCTTCTCGATGACCCGTTGGCGATGGTGGCCTCCGGTACCAGTTTTGCCACGCTTTACACACTGATCATGCGCGAGGTTTTCAATTTACAGCCGTCGGCTGCCCTGGGTTACAGCCTGGGCGAGGCTGCCATGATGTGGGCGCTGGGTGTGTGGACGCATGGGGATGAGGCTGCCCGCGCCCTGCGCGAATCGGATTTGTTCAAGACGCGCGTGGCTGGTCCGAAACTGGCTGTGCGCGAGGCCTGGGGTATTGACGCCTCTGTGCCGGATGCTGCATTGTGGTGTACGTATGTTTTGATGGCGCCTGTTGAACAAGTGGCTGAATGTTTGAAAGATGAGCCGCGCGCCTTTATTGCCATCATCAGCGCTCCCAATGAGGTTGTGCTGGCGGGTGATCCTGCCGCTTGTAAACGTGTGATTGCTCGGCTGAATTGTCATGCTCTGCGAGCTCCGTTCGACCACGTGATTCATTGTGCCCCCATGCGGTCGGAATACGCCGGTTTTGATGCTCTTCACAATTGGCCTGTACAGCAAACCAGCCCTGTAACCTGTTATTCGGCTGCCGATTATGCTCCCACCGAACTCACCACGCAGTCGATTGCGCGTAATGTCTCGACAGTATCCTGTTCCCAGGTGGATTTCCCTCGCCTGGTGCGCCGGGTATATGACGATGGTGCGCGCATTTTCGTCGAGTTAGGCCCACACCGCACCTGCTCGCGCCTGATCGATACCATTTTGGGTGACGATGCTCACCTGGCATTGAGCATTAACCAAAAGGGCAAAAGCGACCAGACCTCTTTGATACGCCTGCTGGCGCAGCTCGCTGCCCATCACGTGCCCATCGATCTGTCACCATTATTTGACGATGCGCCTGCTCTCAATGCTTCCAGCGCTAAACCCGGGTTCATCAAGCGGATAGCTCCTGGCGGCGACCGCCTGGCTGACAGCTTACTTGCGCCAGAAAACAGGGCGACCTTTGCAGACCTGCCGCGTACTAACACGGCGATTTATCGCGATACTAGCACGGCGATTTATCGCCGTGAACTGCGCAGCGATTGGCAGCTGCTGATGACACAAATTAACACTTCCATGCCGGAAACCATTCAGAAACCTGGATTACCCATGCGTCAACAATCCTCCAACCCGAACAATCCCGTAAATTCCGCAAATCTCTTTGCAGACCTGCCACCTACTAGCACGGCGATTCATCGCAATGTGGAAATATTTTTGCATGCCAATCAGTACACCCTCAGCCCGGAATTATTGGAACTGCTCGAAGGCTATCTCGCCCTGGCAACTTCAACCCCAAAGCCGGAGGATAGCGCTCCCACCAGCATGGTCGCAGCCACACCGACGAAAGTGCCGGATCTAGTGATAATGCCGGATCTAGCACGGCCACGGCCACTCGCCAATGTCATTTGGGATGAAGCAGATTTGTTGAAATATGCCCGGGACAACATCGTGGATATTTTTGGCCCGGAATATGCCATCATCGATACCTATTCTCGCCGTGTGCGCCTTCCCATGCCGCCCTATTTGTTGGTCAGCCGAATTACCGGCCTCAATGCCAAAATGGGCGAATATAAACCATCCCAAATGACCACCGAATACGATATCCCGCGAGATGCCTGGTATTCAGTCGATGGGCAAATCCCCTGGGCGGTGGCGGTGGAATCTGGTCAGTGTGATTTGATGTTGATCAGTTATCTTGGGATTGATTTTGAAAACAAGGGCCACCTGGTCTATCGCCTGCTTGATTGTACCCTGACCTTTTTGGATGATTTACCCAAAGAGGGTCAGACTCTGCGTTACAACATTAGTATTAATTCATTTGCGAAAAGCGGCGATAACCTGCTCTTTTTCTTCAGTTATGATTGCTTTGTGGGTGACCGTATGGTGCTCAAAATGCGGGGCGGGTGTGCCGGCTTTTTCTCTGATGAGGACCTGGCGCGCGGCAAGGGCATTATCCTGAGCGATTCTGAAATCTCTGTCCGCGAGAGAACTCCAAAGCAACATTTCGAGGCTTTATTAACCTGCGAACGCACCACTTTTGGACAGGAAGAGCTGCGGGCGCTGAGCGCGGGTGACTTGATGGCCTGTTTTGGCCCTCAATATGCCCAACCAGGGCGCAATCGCTCACTGCGCCTGCCCGCCGGGCAAATGCTGATGATCGATCGGGTAGTGGAAATTCAGCCCGCTGGCGGCCCGTGGGGTTTGGGCTGCGTCACCGCCGAACATGATCTGGCTCCAGAGAACTGGTATTTCCCCTGCCATTTCAAAGACGATCAAGTTATGGCAGGTTCTTTAATGGCTGATGGCTGCGTGCAGTTAATGCAGTTTTATCTAACCTACCTGGGCTTGCACACTTTTACAACTGATGCGCGTTTTCAGCCAATACCGGATCTCCCCCAGGTGGTGCGTTGTCGCGGGCAGGTCACGCCTTGCCATGGTAAGTTGATCTATCGTATGGAAGTCACCGAAATCGGGTTGACGCCGCAGCCATACGCCAAAGCCAATGTCGACATCATTCTGAATGGCAAGGTGATCGTAAACTTTAAAGATCTTGGGCTGCAGTTGGTGGAGAAAACCCCGCCCACCCCAGTCATTCCACGCAAGACCGCATTATTTGATGAGCGTCATATCGGTGAATTTGCGCTTGGTTCGCTGGCGGCCTGTTTTGGGCCAGAATATGCCGGTTATGATTCGCGCCGAGCGCCGCGTACCCCCAACGGTGACTTGCAATTAATCAGCCGGATCGTCAGCGTAGATGGCACGCGTGGTCAGGTCACATCCGGTTCAAGCCTGGTTTCTGAATACGATGTGCCTGCGGATCCATGGTATTGTGCTCAAAACGCAGTTGCAGAAATCCCTTATTCAATTCTGATGGAAATTGGGCTGCAGCCGTGCGGGTTCTTATCGGCTCATCTTGGTTCGACCCTGCCCTATCCGGATGAAAATTTATATTTCCGCAACCTGGATGGGCATGGCAAGAATCTTCTCGATGTGAATGTCGATTTGCGCGGTCAGACCATCACCAATCGCGTCAGCTTGCTATCATCGACAGCGTTTCAGGGCATAATCATCCAGAAATTTTCGTATGAAATGTCTAGCACGGCGGGTGGCAAACCATTCTATTCCGGCGAAGCTTCCTTTGGCTACTTCCAGGCTGAAGCTTTGATCAACCAGGTCGGGTTGGATCGAGGCAACAGTCCTCTGCCGCTTGCCCACAGCCTCTCGAGTGCTTCCCCAGCGGGTGACGCGGTTATAAAATTGGATATGCGCCTCCCAGCCCTGTTTTGCGCCCCATTACACGCGAATAAACCGTACTACCGGCTTTCTGGTGGGCAGTTGCATTTATTGGATGAAGTGCAGATTGTACTGGGCGGCGGGTTGTTTGGATTGGGATACGTGTACGCGCACAAAAATGTCAATCCGCGCGACTGGTTTTTCCGGGCACACTTTCATCAGGACCCGGTCATGCCTGGCTCGCTGGGAGTGGAAGCGATGCTGCAGGCTTTGCAAGCTTACGTCATACACAGCGGCATTGGCAGTGATTTTCATTCGCCTCGCTTTACGCATGCCGCAAACCATACCATTGTGTGGAAATATCGCGGGCAAATCGTGCCTAAAAACAATGACATGGCGCTGGAAATGCACATCACAAAGATTGAGACCCAGCCTGGGTGCATTACACTTTATGCTCAGGCCAGTTTGTGGAAAGAAAACCTGCGGATTTATGAAGTTAAGTCCCTGGCATTGAGCGTGGTGGAATCCGCGCATTGAAATACGCTAGTGCCGGTTCTAGCACGGCCACAGCCACGAGATGGTTCACTTGCCCTTGTTCTAATCCGCGTAATCAGCGAAAATCCGCTCTCGATCTTGCTCTGATCTGCGTAATCGTCGGTTCAGACAAGGGCCGGTTCCGACACGTCAAGGTAGGTTATTATGTCAGTTTCTAATTCGTCCAAAATGATTTTCCCCAACGGTTCCCATTCGGTGAAGCCTGAGATGGCAAAGCTGCCAGGCACGGCTTTGGAAGGTTCGCCAGCTGGGTCCATTCCCACCTGGTGTGGCGCGCTTACTGCCGTAGCGTTTGATGAACCTGGCTGGCGCGCCCATTTGCGCAGCCTAGACCAGCCATGTTATGTAGTCAGTGATGGAGCCCGTTTGGGGGTCACTCATCAACCGTCTGCCGCGAGCGGTGGCGAGAAACTGGCACTTTTGGCTGCTGTCTCGCCGATGCGCCCGTCCCAATTGGGAAATCCTCACTTCCGCACAGCGCATGGACTAAAGTACTCCTATGCCGCAGGCGCCATGGCCAACGGGATTGCCTCGGCGGACCTGGTGATCGCGCTTGGACAGGCGCAATTATTGGCATCCTTTGGCGCTGCAGGTCTCACCGCCAGGCATATTGAAGCTGCCCTCCAGCGTATTCAATCTGCCCTGCCCAATGGGCCCTACATGTTCAATTTGATCCACAGCCCCAGCGAAGAAGCGCTGGAACGCAACGCGGTGGAACTGTATCTGAAATACGGTGTCAAAACGGTGGAAGCTTCAGCATATATGGCGCTCACAACCCACATTGTGCGCTATCGGGCCAGTGGGCTCAGGCTTACCCAGCAAGGCGAGATTGATGTTCAACATAAAGTGATCGCCAAAGTATCAAGGCGAGAAGTTGCCGCGCAGTTCCTTGAACCAGCCCCCGCCGGTCTTTTGCAGCAGTTGGTTGCGCAGGGTCTCATCAATGAGCAGCAAGCTCAAATGGCTCAACGAATTCCAATGTGTGATGCGCTGACAGTCGAAGCCGATTCTGGTGGACACACTGATAACCGTCCGCTGGTTTGCCTGTTGCCCGCTTTGCTGGATCTGCGTGATGAACTGCAAGCGAAACACGGATATGAACAGGCCGTGCACATTGGGGCTGCCGGCGGTATCGGCACGCCCGCCGCTGCCCTGGCGGCTTTTATGCTGGGTGCGGATTATGTATTAACAGGTTCTGTCAACCAGGCATGTGTCGAATCGGGTGCCAGCGCTCACACCAGGCGCATCCTGGCACAGGCTGGGCAGGCTGACGTGATGATGGCCCCGGCGGCCGATATGTTCGAGATGGGCGTCAAGGTCCAGGTACTCAAAAAAGGCACCCTGTTCCCAATGCGCGCGCAAAAGCTGTACGAATTGTACAAGTCTTGTGATTCACTCGAAGCCATCCCTGCTTCTGAGCGCGAAAAGTTGGAAACACAGGTATTCCGCAAGCCGTTGGCCGTCATCTGGCAGGAGACTGAAGCCTTCTTCCGCGAACGCGATCCTGATCAACTCGAGCGTGCCGCCCAAAACCCGAAACGAAAAATGGCACTGGTGTTCCGCTGGTATCTTGGGTTGTCATCGCGCTGGTCAAACAGCGGCGAGGTAGGCCGGGAAATGGATTACCAGATTTGGTGTGGCCCGGCGATGGGCGCCTTCAATGAATGGACTCATGGCACCTCCCTGGCCCTGCCCGAAAACCGTCACGCTGTCGATGTCGCTGAACACCTGATGACAGGCGCGGCATACCTCTATCGCCAGCAGCATTTGCGTGCCCAGGGTGTCACACTGCCTTCCGGGTTGGCATCCTATAAAATCATTGATTTTTGATTGGGCGACCGTAGGGACGCAGCGCTGCTGCGTCCGGCACGAGGCGAAAATCTGCAGTTGATTTGCTCTTGCTCTAATCTGCGTCATCATCGTAATCAGCGAAAATCTGCGATAGTGCCCGTTCTAGCACGGCCGGTTCCGATCCCGCTAGAGATTGCCCGATTTCAGGACCTTGATCCATGCTGAACTGCCTGTGGCCGAAAGCCCCTCTTAATCCGGTCTTAGCCAATGATGAAGTTCATATCTGGTGTATTGATCTGGATGACCCGGTCGATGACGCCGGGACGATGCCGGGCAGCTCACATCTGTCCGGCGATGAACAAGCCAGGGCAGCCAGGTTTCGCTTTGAGCGGGTCCGGCGGCGTTTTATAGCCGGGCGCGGCCAGCTCAGGATGATCCTGGGACGGTATTTAAATCTTTCGCCGGGAGAGTTAAAGTTTAAATATCTCCCCGCTGGGAAACCCGAGCTGATGGATGAAGAAAGCCTGCGTTTTAATCTCTCCAATTCCGAAGGAACGGCGCTGGTTGCTGTAACACGCAATCTCGAAGTGGGGATCGATCTCGAGTCTATCCACCCCTTTCCAGACCTGCTGCAGGTCGCTCAGCAGTTTTTCGCACAATCGGAACGCGTTGAACTTGAAGCGCTGCCCGCAGACCAGCGCCTTGAGGTTTTTTTCAGGGTTTGGACGCGCAAAGAAGCCTATCTCAAGGCTCGTGGGGATGGGTTGAGTACCCCATTGGATCAATTTTCGGTATCACTGGCACCTGAAACCCCGTCCAGGTTATTGACAAGTAACATTGGCCCAGCGGAACTATCGCGCTGGGTCCTGCATACACTGACGCCCATCCCCGGTTTTACCGGGACTCTGGCCGTCGAAGGACAATCTGTGGGTATAGTCCATTGGCGAATGGAATAGCGACTTTATTCCCTACATTCTCGTGCTGGGACCGGGACTACCGCCTCGTGGCCGTGCTAGATCCGGCACTATCGCTGGAACCGGGACTATAGTAAGTACCAATCCAGGAAGCGCTCGATGCGGGTATACACATCCAGCACAGTTTCGCGGCGCAGGAAACCGTGCGGTTCACCCGAGTAGGTCTTGTATTCAAAGGTCTTGCCATGTTCGCGCAGGGCCGCGGCCCACTCTTCACTGGCCTCAGGCGGGACGATATCATCATCCAGACCATGTAAAAGTAAAATGGGTTTTTGGACATTGGCTGCTTCGTAGATCGGGCAGCTTGCGCGGTAAACCTCGCGGTTCCTGGTTGGCTGCCCCAGGAATATCTCGGTGTACAGACGCAGCTCGCGTTTGCACAGCGCCCAGGAACTGACGGTATTGGCATCCCCATATTTGGCAATGCCGCAAGCGTAAAGATATTCCGGATCGCGCGCCAGGCAGCAGTTGGTTAGATAGCCGCCGTAACTGCCTCCCATGATCGCCAGTCGCGCCGGGTCGATGCCGGGCAGGCTGCGCAGGTACTTTGCCCCGAAAAGGCAGTCCTGGGTATCACCGATGCCCCAATCATTGTAGTTGGCATGCTCAAATTCGACCCCGTAGCCGGTGGAGCCGCGATAATTGGGAGCGATAAAGGTATAGTCCTTGGCGACAAGGTATTGAGCCAGGATATCCCACTCAAAGCAGGTTTGTGCTGATGGTCCGCCATGAGGAAAGAGTACCGCAGCGCCGTTGGGCCTCTCGGGACGGTATAGGAAGGCCGGGATTTCCAGGTCATCGTAGGATTTGTAGCTGACCTGTTCGGGCATGACCATTTTGTTGGCCGCCAGCGCTGGGATGAATGAGAATGTCAATTGTGTCAATGTTTTGCTGGCTAATTCCAACTTGTAAATTTCGGGCGGTTGAAGCGGGCTTTCGTATTCAAATGTGATAAAGCTGCCATCGGGTGACCAGTTTGGGTTGCTGTGCGTTCCGTTTCCAGTGTGTAGATCGGTAAGAATTCCGGTGAAGGGATCAAGCCTGGCCAGCTCAAACGCGCCTGAGCGGTTGACAGTCACAAGGATGGAGAGTCCATCTGGATGCCACTTAAATGAAAGTATATCCTGACCAAACCTGGTGATCTGGTGCAGGCCATCGCCATCTGGATGGGCCATCCATAGATCATCGCGCCCGGCTTCCTGGCAAATGAAGGCAATCCACTGCCCATCGGGTGACCAGAGCGGGTTGTGCGCGCGGGTTTTGGGTTTGCCGTAAACGGTGTGGATCGCGCCGCTGGTCAGGTTGATCAGTCGGATATCCAGGCGGTTGAGATCACTGAATGGACGGAAGGTGAAGGCGATATATTTTCCATCCGGGCCGGGTTGGGCATCCCAGTGATCGCCATCGCCTGAATTGGTTAACTGCCGCGGCCATGAGCCGGCCTTGTCGGTCAGCACCAATTGATCGGCCTGGTGGCGGCTAACCGAAACAACCAGACCATTGGAATCCGGCATCCAACGCGGCGCCCAGGCTGAATCGGTGAAATCCGTAATTTTTTGCGGTAAATAATAGTACGGCGATTTATCGCCGTGGACGATGTGGACGTGTCCAGCCATGCAAAACGCCAGCTGCTGGCTGTCCGGCGACCACTGCGGGATTTCGTCATCCCAATATGCCACCAGTCCGCGCTCGGTGCTGACTCGCGCAGGCCAGCCGCCGCTGGCAGTTAGAGTGTAAACATCGGAGAGGTACCCATTATCCTGGATGAAAGCGATGCGCTGACCATCCGGCGAAAGTTGGTGGCTGCGGATGCGCTCCTGGGCCGTGACGAGCGAAAGATTCCAACCCACTGGCGATGATATATCCGGGCGGGGCAGCGAAGGCCAGCCATTGCGCTCATATTTTTCGGTGACCTGGATGATTTTTCCCATAAAATTTCCTTTTCATCGATCATACCGCATCCCACCATGCTGGGGAAGGAAAAAAACATCCCCCAAATTGCGCACTTTGTAATTTGGGGCTGCTCTCGCCTGCGCGTTTTTCGCTGGATGGCAGCGAGGCGGTCCAGACACTCGTTCTTGCTCTAATCTGCAATAGTGCCCGTTCTGGCAGGGCCGATAGTGCCCGTTCTAGCAGGACCGGTTCAGACACGTCCCGGTTCAGACACAAGACGCGGCAAGCTGATCAGCACGCGCGTCCCCATGCCCGGCGCAGAACGTATTTCCAGCTTGCCGCCAGCTTTGGTGGCACGTTCACGCATCACATTCAAGCCGAAATGCCCGAGTTGATCCACTTTGACAGGGTCGAACCCTAGTCCATCATCTGAAATGATGATCTGGACCCTTTCCTCGCTCAAACTGAACAGTACCTCCACGTAGTGCGCGTTGGCATATTTCTGAATATTGCTCAAGGCCTCTGCGATGATAAAAGCGGCCTGTTCCTCCACCACAGAAGAAAAAAGCGAGTCTGGAGCATCATCAGGAACGCTCAGGAAGGTCTGAATCTCCGTATCTTTACTGAGATCATTCAGCTTGTCATTGAGTGAAGCAAACAAGTTTTGGTTCACTAATTTGTGTTCTCGCAGCCCCTGGATGTATCTGCGCACATGGGTATACGCGCTTTTCGTTAAGGAATTCATGCGTTTGAGGCTGGCAGCGGCGGTTTCCACCTGTCCCTGCTCCAACCATGTGCCCACCGTTTGGGTTTCAATGTTCAAATAGCTCATTATCTGGCCCAGACCGTCATGCAAGTCGCGCCCCAACTGTTCGCGTTCTTCGACAACCGCCAGTTCGCGCTGCTGCCGGATAATTTGCGCTTCGGCAGCAGCGCGAGCATTGATTTCATTCAGCAAACGGACATTGACGGTCTGCAATTCCTGCGTGCGCGCACTGACCCGCGCCTCCAGTTCCATCACATTGACGCGTAACTGCGCCACCATGGAATTAAATGAAACCGCCAGAAAGCCGATCTCATCGCGAAAATGGACCGGTATTTCAACGTTTAAATCCCCGGTTTGCACCCGGCCCACGCCAGTCAGCAAGTCTTCCAGCGGCACGACCAGATTGGACCGGATCAAGAGTGGCAGAACAATGATGATCAACAAACTGCTTACCAGCATCATCCCGGCCAGCGGTGCCAGAAACTGGTTAAGGTAGACACGGAAACCAAGGTGAAAATCCTGGATGAGGCCCCGAGCACCTATTCTGTCCGCCCGTGAAAGGTCAGCCACCTGAATAACCGGTTGCCCCAGTCCGGGCGTCACGCCGCGTATCCAGGGATTGGCGGAAGGCGCGGCATCCGCCCCGAACAGCAGTGGGTCGGGCAAACCGTTATAGGTAAAAGTAAAACGGCCATCCGTATATAAAACTGTTTGAAAAGTATAGCGCGCTGCAGGCTGAGAAACCGCGGATAAATGATCCCAGCTGACGATCAGGCGCTGTGGCTCCTGCCGAGCATACACACCGCCGCCACCCGCCGGTTCCATATCCACCAGCAGCGGAAAGATGCCCGGAAAGGCACCGTAATCATTTTGCAGGTTGGGGTGATTCAGCTCTTTCCCGAGGCTGAGCAGCCCCACGCTGGTGACGTCAATCTCAGAATAACTCTTGCCGTAGAGTGGAAAAGTAAAGGCAACCGGCTGATTTCGGGCTTCACCCCGGGATGTGACGGCTAACCGGGTACCCATGTCAGTTTCAAAGGCAAAAGGAGCCTGGGTTAAGGTATAGCCGCCGGACGAATCGGGCGTAAAAAGCAAAGTCTGATGATCCTGGATGGCGGCATGGTAGGCCGCCATGGAGGCAGGCGCCATCACCCAGCCAGCCTGTCCCAGTACAGCCAGCAGCAGAGTGAGCGCTGTGCCGGACAGTTTTCCCAGGAAAGAAGTATTTTCTGGCAAATAATGGAGATACGCAGTGGAGAACATCCATAATGACAGCATAATACCCACTGAAAGCGCAATATTATAGGTTTCGGTGGTGAGAAAAGAAAACCCGCGCAGAATATTCACCAGGCTCAAGACCAGCAGGTTGAAGAAGATCAGGGCAAACGTCCGAGCGCCGCGAGCGCCCTGCCCCTGCGGATTCCAGAGTTTGCGAAACCAGATCAGTGGGCGTTCGTCTGCGGCTACGCTTTGAAATAAGAACACCAACGGTACGCAGACGACCAGGATAGCCAGGGCATAATCGGCCTCTGGCAGGCGGTAATCTACAATCCCCTGCCCAAGTAGGATGGAGAAGCGATATACAGCGTACTGTGCTTCATAAAGCAGGTACGCCACACTGCCCCCCAGCACAAACCTTGATGCCCACCTGTGCTGGGGGAATTGTGTTGGGAAACGGAAAGCAAACTGCAGTAAAAATACCAGTACCAGCGCAAGAACGGAGTTTTCCAGATAGACAAAAACCAGGCGTGGTGTTGGCAGTAAGGCTGTATCCAGAAATAACAACCCCAGAAAGAACGTTACTGAGATAAAAAAGTCAGTCAATAACCTCGCCTGAAGAGTCAGGTTTTTCTTTTGAAACAGATAAGCGGAAACCACCAGGCTGAGAATGAATTGTGATAGATAGCCGATGGAAGCTGGAGTGAGATAAAGATTTGTCATGGTGTTAAAATTCTCATCCTTCAATACTCTTTTACGGCGATTTACGTAAGTCCCGATTCCGATTGTCATTGCGACAGTGCCCGTTCTAGCAGGGCCGAGCCGGTTTCCTTGCGGCGTGGCAATTTCGTCTTACCGTCCCGATTCCTGCGATAGTCCCGGCGGTTAAGGCTTTTTGCAGGTGATGCATAAATATATAAACTTCCGACTACGGGCGAACCCAATCGGAAGTTTGTATATTTTCTATCCATAGCCCGGACATTTATGTCCAGGAACTATAAATAGGTCGCTTCAGCGAATTTTCTCTGAAAGCCGGGAACAGAGGCCAACTCGATGTAGCCATCCAGTTCCGCAATGTGCTTGGCTTCGGCGCGCTGGCTGATGGAAATAAGTGCCAGGCGCGCGCCTGTTCCCGCAGCGTTGCCAACCTGAGTGAAGCGTTCAAGCGGCAGAGGGGGCAACATCCCAATTGTGATAGCACTGCCAACGTCAATAAAGGTGCCAAACGCCCCGGCTATGATCACCTGGTCAATATCCAGTTCTGTCAGGCCCTCAGCCGCCGCCAGAGCCTGGATGCCAACACGAATGGCAGCCTTGGCAAGCTGCAGTTCGCGCACATCTTTTTGGGTAAGCACCAGCGGGCTTTGTCCTTCCCGTTCTGCCAGAATGAACCCGGTAACACCCTCGTCAATATTAACGCTCGGATGTTTGCCTATTCGACCATGACGATCAATAACATTGTTCAGGCGCAGCTGAGCGACAATATCCAGCAGCCCGGAACCGCAGATTCCGATTGGAGCTTCGCCACCGATCGTCTGGATTTCCAACCGATCATTCTCCATCAACGCGTGTTCAATCGCTCCGGGGGCTGCGCGCATGCCAAACTTGATGTGCGCGCCTTCAAATGCTGGGCCGGAAGCGCAGGAAGCGCTCGTCAATTTACCTTTGTGTTGGAGACAAAGCTCGGTGTTGGTGCCAATGTCGATCGCCAGGGTGGTCTTTTCTGCCTGGGCAATTCGGGTGGCTAGCAGCATCGCTATATGGTCCGCTCCCACATAACCGGCTACGTTGGGGAGTAGATGCACAACTGCACCTGGCGCAAACCGCAAGCCAAGTTCACGCGCTTTCACATCCACAGCCGCGCTTAGAGACGGGGTATATGGGGCCAGCCCGAGCTGTTTTACCGGTAGGCGTAAGAAGAGATGATGGATGGCGGTATTGCCTACCACCACGGCTTCGACAATGTTCAACGCATCAGCCCCGCTCTCTGAGCAAAGGCCCTCTGTAAGCTGGTTCAACGCATCGGTCAGCAGATTTTGCAGTTTGGCAGCATCGGCGGGTGATTTGCTAGCTGCCACAATGCGAGTAACCAGGTCTTCGCCATAAGAAATCTGCGGGTTCATCAGTCCTTTGGATGCCAGTGTATTGCCGCTTTCCAGATCCAGCAAATAGGCGGCAATTTTGGTTGTTCCAATATCCACCGCCAACCCAAGCCATTTTGTGCCAGGTGCGCCAAGCGCGATGATCTCATTCCCGCGCAAGGCAGCGCAAACCTTCCAGTTTAATTCACGCAGCCGGGTGGATAGGTTTTGCTGAACAGAAAAATCAATCGTTCCCATCTGGAGACCTAGAGCTGCCCAAAGGTTGACATCATCTGGAATGGGGGTGGCGAGTGTTGGCGTAGTCAGCGCGGCTTCCACCGCCACGACAGCTGGTTCTGGCGTGACATCCACCTTAAGCCCCTCCACCTGCGTGCGCTGCGGAGCGGTTAACGATTCTGGTGGGACAAGTAACTTTACATCGCTTTTGGGGTAAGTCTGACAGGCCAGGCGATAGCCTAGTTTCAGTTCGTGTGCAGAGAGTTCGGCTTGTTCTTCCAATGTGGGTGCCGAGACAGCGCCAGTAATAATCTGTACTTTGCACCGGTCACAGCTTCCAACTCCGCCGCAGATGCTGACAATATCCACATCCAATTGGCGAGCGCTCTCGAGTAAGGATTGATCGCCTGAACAATGTCCGCGCCGTCCGATGGGTTCGAAGTCGATATTGAACATAAAAAAATCTCCTTGGACTGGGGTCTAAAAATATCTGGGGTTCAAGGTTAAACTTGAACCCCAGTGTACAAAAACGGGTATTCACCCGGTTCCTGCGATAGTGCCCGTTCTAGCAGGGCCGGTTCAGACACGAACCAGTTCAGACACTATTTCGGGGCCTGGTTGTCAGCCACTTCATTATCCATCGAAACTTCAGGAATAGTGATAACCAGAATCAATGAAGCAATCATTGTGACCGCTCCAACCAGGAAGACCAGCTTTAGACCGCCTTCCAGGTCGGGGACGCTGTTCTGGGCCAGGCCCAGGATGGCGGGAGCGATAGCCATACCCATCATCACGAAGAAGAAGATCGCGCCAATTGCCACACCCATCAAACGTTTTGGTACTGCAAACTGCGCAACCAACGTGTTGATGGTTGGCATGACACCGTTACTGAAGCCAACCAGAGCCGTGATAAGCACAAACAACCAGGTTGGTGTATTCTTGGTGAAAGTCCACATGATGAACATGGCAACGGTGAGAATGGCGTAGCCAGCAATATACATCCACTTATACTTCTTTGTCTTGGCCAGCAACAGGCCTGCCGGGATGCCCATGAAAGCAAACAACATGCTGAAGGGAGTCAGCATTGAGCCGCTGACAGTCGGGCTGACGCCCATCACGTTCTGAGCAAAAACTGGAGAGTAGATCATTACGCCCAGCAGACCAAAGAAAGACATAAATCCAGAAGCTGCGGCAGTAATGAATGTGCGGTTGAACAGCACTTGCGGGTCAAGGATGGGCGCTTCGGCCTTCTTTTCAACGCTGATGAAGCCAGCCCAGGCGATAATGGAGACAACAATCATCGCAATTCCCATTGCCCGTGAATCCGGCGCACCGATCCAGGAAAAGCCGAAGATAAGTGTGGCAGATGCAATCACCATGATCAGGATGCCCATAAAATCCACTTTTTGCTGGACTTTTTGAGTGCGTCCGGGGATACCGGCTGCCACCAAACCACCCGAAATCAATACGATCGGAGCAGTCACCCAGAACAGACCGCGCCAGCCCATGCTGCTTTCCGTGATCATGCCACCCAGAACAGGTGCAATTGTAGCAGCAATACCAGCAGGCAGGTTGAGCATGCCGCTCCAGCGCGCGCGCTGTTCGGGTGGGAAGAGATCACCAATGACCGCGAAGCACAACGGAGCCAGGGCACCCTGACCAAGCGCTAAAATAACGCGAGCCGCAATGACAAGCGTCATGGAGGGGCTGATGGCAGCCAGAATAACGCCTGCCAGGAATAACCCCAGTGAAACCAGCAGAATCGAGCGCCGTCCGTACATATCGGACAATTTGCCAAACATTAACGTGGCAACCGCCGAACCAAGTGCTGGCAAAGCGATCAGCCAGGAGAACAGCGCCATGCCGTTGAATTCAGTAACCGTTTTGGGTTGGGAAATATTGACAGCATTCATGAAAAAGTTAGCGAGGAAATAGGTCACAAAAACGGCGGTTAAACCGAGAGCAACCTTCTTGTCGGCTGGTTTAGCAGCCGGAACAGCTTTTGCTTGTGCCATTGATACTCTCCTGATTTTAGGAACAAAAATAGATCGCCGGTAGGGACGCAGCGCCACTGCGTCCAGCCGGGCGGAAAAACACCGAATTGTTATTTTTTTATTAGCACGGGGATTTATGATAATCCCGGTTCCAGCACGAGATCGCCGTGCAACGCATTTCTTTCGCATCCGCCAGCCTGTCCCCCTCGGGTCCTTTCCATCGAAGAAAGGGCCGGATGAACAGGCTGAAGGTGGATGGTTCAAACTCTTTCTCTCGATCTAATCCGCTCTTGATCTAATCTGCGTAATCATCG
>CAIMZS010000472.1 GCA_903846015.1 uncultured Anaerolineae bacterium
CGTCCATCCGCGGCCAATATTTTTTACCACGCCAATTCCCAGAGAGCCATTTATCGCCGTAAAACCACGGAGACCTGTCATGATAACCAAACTAACCCTGATGGAAGAATTCCGCGCGCTGGGCATCACCGCGGGCGACAGCATTTTTGTACACTCGGCCTACTCCTCACTCGGGCGTGCCCCCGGCGGTGTGGATGGCGGCCCTCAGACCGTGATTGACGCCATCCTTGATGTGCTCGGACCTGACGGTACGCTGATCATGCCCACGTTTAACTATGATTTCCTGCGTGGCAGCCCGTGGGACATCCGCACGACGCCCTCGCAAATGGGCGTGCTGACGGAATTGGTGCGCACAGACCCGCGCGCCCGGCGCATGTTCCACGCCATCTACTCAATGGCTGCCATCGGTAAACACGCCGGTGAGCTGGCTGGGCACGTCAGCAGCGACTGTTTCGGTGAAACCAGCATCTTCACCCGGCTGCGCGAGTGGGATACCAAAATCCTGATCATCGGGCTGGCTTACAGCAAGTCGATCACCTTTTTACATCACTGTGAGCAGATGGCAGGTGTCGATTATCGCTTTCTGAAGGAATTCAAGGGCACTGCCTTCGACGCCCAGGGCAAGCCGAATGATGTGGCTTACACCATGTTCGTGCGCGATGTGGAGCGCGGCGTGGTGCTGGATTTTGAGCCGATCGGCGCGCTGCTCGACAGCCAGGTGGTTAACATGCGCAGAATCGGGTTGGGCGATGTGCGCCTGATGAAGATGACAGATGTATTCAGGGTGGCGGTGAAGGCCATGCAGGCGCATCCCGGCCCTGGACTGACCTATATTCTCGAGACGCCGGAGCGCGCCAGGGATTGGATTCCGCCGATGAAACCAATTTCATCTCTGAAGGATCTCCTGGCGCAGATTGTGCCGCTGCACCGTACGCTTGCCAGCGAGGGGATGGACACAGCTCTCGAGCTCATCGGCGCTTACCTGCCCGAAACGGCGAACTACCGGATCGAAACCTATACCCCGCTCACGCCGGCCTGGACCTGGTATGTGCCGGAGCGTTATCAGGTGCATGAGGCCTATCTTGAAACCGAGGCGGGTCAGCGCGTGGTGGACTTTAAGGATAACCCGCTGCACCTGGTGTCGTACTCGCTGGCGATGGATGCGGTCATTCCGTGGAGTGAGTTGGAGCCGCACCTGTATTTCAACGAGAAGCGTCCGCATGCCATCCCGTGGAAGTTCAAATATTATGATCGCGGCTGGGGCTTTTGTCTCAGCAAGAACCTGTTCGACAGCCTGCCGCGCGACAAAAAATATCACGTGGTGATCCGCTCGGAGTTTTTGACCGACCCGGCCCAGGGTGGCTTCAAGGTGGCCGATGCGGTTGTGCATCCACGCGGTGGCGCAGCAGCTGCGGCAGGTGAGATGTTCATCATGTCGCATGTCTGTCATCCCAACCAGGCCAACGATGACGCCGCGGGCGTAGTGACGGCCATCGAGGTGGCTCGGCGGCTGGCAGCCAACCCCCTACCGGCCGGTTCGATGAGCGTCCGTTTCTGGTTCGGTGCGGAAACAGTCGGGACGATCGCTTACCTGGCACATCACGAGGATCTGATCCCTGGTTTCCACGGTGGGATCTTTATCGAAATGACCGGCAACGATAACAGCATTGCGCTCCAACACACCCGCCAGCATGACTCGGCGCTGGATAAGGTTGGGCAGTACGTCCTCAAACAACGTGGCAAGGAATTCCGCGAGGGCACGTTCGCGGATGTGATCGCCAATGACGAGCGCGTGCTGAACGGGCCGGGCATCAACGTGCCGTGCCTATCGATCAGCCGCTATCCCTACCCTGAATATCACACCAGCGATGACAATCTGGAGATCATGCACGAGGACAAACTGCAGGAAGCCGCGGATGTAATCGAGCAGATCATTCGTGTGTATGCCAGCGATTACCTTCCCATGCGCAAATTCCGCGGCCCGGTTTTCCTATCCGGTCATGGACTGTTCGTGGATTGGCAGGTCAACTGGAAGCTTAACCGTTCGATTGAAAAGATGATGATGCGTTTCGAGGGGAAGCAGTCTGTCTTTGAGATTGCCGATGAATTGGGCTTGGATTACTGGGAAACGCGCGAGTATATCGAGAAATTCCGAGTGCGAGGCCTGGTCGATGCGCTGCCCCTGCCGGAAGTCGCGGAAAAAAGCTGAAAAGCCTCTTGCTCTAATCTGTGTAATCATCGAAATCAGCGTAAATCTGCGGTTCAGACATGATTTGACGCGCTCCTTTACTTGTGGTAATATCCCATAAAATTAAATAGCCCCAATACGGCACTCTTATCCAGAGAGGCGGAGGGAACGGCCCTATGATGCCTCGACAACCGGTTGTTCGTTATCCGTCATATTCTGATATGACGCGGGAACGAGTGACGCGGTGCCAATTCCGACAGAAAATATCTGGGAGATGAGAGGGCAGCCGAGCCTCTGCGCAAATGCCCTTTCAATTAGAACCGAATGGGCATTTTTTTATTCCGTGCAGTGATCAGGACTATTACCAGGAGACCAAATGCCATGAGCAACACCTTTATGAATTCCCCCAAACTGCTGTTTACATCCGAATCTGTGACCGAAGGTCACCCCGATAAATTGTGTGATCAGGTTTCAGATGCTGTGCTGGATGCCTGCCTGGAGCAGGATCCGTATTCACGCGTAGCCTGCGAAACCGCCACCAAGACCGGTTTCATCGCTGTTCTTGGTGAGATCACCACCAATGCCTTCGTCAATTTCGATGATCTGGTGCGCAAGGTGGTCAAGGAAATTGGCTACGACAGCAGTGAGAAAGGTTTCGACGGCAACACTTGCGCGGTCCTGTCGGCTATCGCCAGCCAGAGCGCTGATATCGCCCTGGGCGTTGATCATGCCATGGAAGACAAAAGCGGCGAGATGAAAGACATGGACATTGAACACGTTGGCGCGGGTGACCAGGGCATGATGTTTGGTTATGCCTGCAACGAGACCGAGACGCTGATGCCTATGCCGATCTACATGGCGCACAAGTTGGCGCGCCGGCTGAGCGAACTGCGCAAGAGTGGCACCCTGCCGTGGCTGCGCCCGGATGGCAAGAGCCAGGTGACAGTCGAATATGCCTACGGCAGGCCCAAGCGCATCGACACAGTGCTGGTCTCGACACAGCATGCCCCAGAGATCTCGCATGCCGAGATCGTCGAAGCCATCAGTGAATACGTCATCTATCCGATTCTGCCAAAAGACATGGTCGATGACAGGCTGAATGTATACATCAATCCAACCGGGCGCTTCGTCATTGGCGGCCCAATGGGCGACGCAGGTGTGACCGGGCGCAAGATCATCGTTGACACATACGGTGGGATGGGCCGGCACGGCGGCGGAGCCTTCTCTGGTAAGGATCCCACCAAAGTGGACCGTTCTGCTGCGTATGCCGCCCGTTGGGTGGCGAAGAATGTGGTCGCTGCCGGGCTGGCGGACCGCTGTGAGCTGCAGGTAGCGTATGCCATCGGTGTGGCCCACCCGCTCTCGGTCAATGTTGAGACGTTCGGCACCGGCAAGATAGCCGATGACCTGATCGTTGAATTGATCAGCAGGTTCTTCGATCTGCGCCCAGGTGCGATCATTCGTGACCTGAACCTGCGCCGCCCGATCTACCGCAAGACCGCGGCCTACGGCCACTTCGGACGTGACGATGTTCAGTTCCCATGGGAGAACACCGAAAAAGCCGCGGAATTGAAGGCCGCTGCCGGGCTGTAGGAACGCTGTAGGGACTCAGCGCTGCTGCGTCCGCGCCGCTGCGTCCCGCGCCGCTGTGCCCCGCGACAGCCCCGGTTCCGATTGTCATTGCGAGCCGCGTTCTTTGCGGCGTGGCAATCTCGTCTTCTTGCTCTAATCATGCTAATCTTATAATCCTCAAAATCAAGGTTAAGACACGAAAAAGAAGGGCAGCCATCCTGGGCTGCCCTTCTTTTTCGGCTACTGTGGGACTTCCCGCGATAGTCCCGGTTCCCGCACGAGACGACAGCCCCGGTTCCGATTGTCATTGCGAGCCGCGTTCTTTGCGGCGTGGCAATCTCGTCTTCTTGCTCTAATCATGCTAATCTTATAATCCTCAAAATCAAGGTTAAGACACGAGGCGTAAATCCGCGATAGTGCCCGTTCTAGCACGGCCGGTTCAGATTACGGCATTTCAAGACCGTGGGCTTCCAGCAAGCTGGGATTATCGAGAATGTTCATGGTCAGGTCGTCGGCGACGATTTGACCGTTGTCCATGATAACCGTGCGCGGGAAAAGCTGTTTGACCATTGACAGGTCATGGGTGGAGACCAGCATGGTAATGGGCAGATCTCTGAGCAGGTTGATCAGCGTGCGGCGCGCGCGTGGGTCAAGCCCGGCGGATGGCTCATCCAGCACCAGCATGCGCGGGCGCATCGAGAGCACCGTGGCGATCGCTATACGTTTCTTTTCGCCGACGCTCAGGTGATGAGATAACCGCTCGGCGAAGCTGCTCATGCGCACCGCTTCCAGTGCCTCGGCCACCCGGCTGCGAACCTCCGCTTCGGGCAGACCCATGTGCAGCGGCCCAAAAGCAACATCTTCAAAGACGGTTGGAGAGAATAATTGGTCATCCGGGTTCTGAAAAACCAGCCCAACCGCGGCGCGGATCAGCGGCAGGTTCTTGTGGTTAAGCGCAAGCCCAGAAATGGTCAGCGCACCTTTGCCCATCAAGATACCGTTGAGATGCAGCATCAATGTGCTCTTCCCCGCTCCGTTGGGGCCGACCAGTGCAACCTTGTCCCCTTCGCATAAATGTAGCGAAACCCCGCGCAAGGCTTGGTGTCCGTCCGGGTAAGAGAAGTGCAGATCATCGACTGACAGCACCGCTTCGGGAGTGCTGCATCCTGAAGGGTCTTGTGGCGCTGGATAGACATATTCAATCGCAGGTTGGTGTTTTACAGGAGACATTAGCGTATCCATCCGATAAGTTGAATGATGACAAGGCAACCCAGCCCGGCGCATAATATCAGCCAATCGCGGCGGAACATGGTGTGGGCGTTGAGGGTGCGCAAGTCGCCGATATAGCCGCGCGAAAGCATGGCGTTATAGATTCGGTCAGAGCGTTCATAGCTGCGTAAAAAGAGCTGCCCTGCCATGTTGCCTGTGACTTTGGCGCGCCACAACAGGCTGCCCCCAGCACGGCGATTCATCGCCGTGGCGCTGCGGGCTTCGCGGGCGCGCATCAGGCGAAAGACTTCATCGGTCAGCACAAACAGGTAGCGGTAAAGAAAAGCGATGATGGTGGTCAAAATGCGCGGCACGCGCAAATGCTCAAAAGCGTGGATCAGGTCGGGGAACTGGGTGGTGGCTACCAGCAGGATGGCCATCTGGATGGAAAGCCACGAACGGATCAGAATGCTGACAAAACGAAGCAGACCCATATCGGTGGGGATCAGAGTTAATCCCGCAACATGCCAATCTGCCAGTGGTTTGCCGGGGATCGAAAAAATGGCAGTGATGGCAGCCAGGGCAAACGGCAGGGCCACGAAGGAACGCCTGAAGGTAAAATCCAACCCCAGGTGGGCCATGGGATTGGCAGCCAGGATCAACAGCCATGAGAAAACGAAGGCCAGCCAGGCGCCATCCGGCAGAAGCGCGTTCGAGAGGATGAAAAGAACGGTCAGGAGTACCTTTACGCGTGGGTCGAGGCGGTGCAGCAGGCTTCCGCTTTCAGATGTGCCATGCGGGGCATGATAGCGATCGAAGACATTATCATGCATGGCTTATGAATTCCTTGTGCGCAGCGCGCGCCCGATCAGCCATCCCAGGATCAGAACCACCAATACACCTAACGCCCCGGCCAGGATGGTGGCAAGCGGGGTATTTCCCAGAATTGGAAAGGTGTAATTTGGGATGACATGAAACGGCAAAGGGCTGCCAGTCCTGAGAAAACCCAGGTCTTTGGCCACACGCTCCAGCCCATCCGGGCTGGTGGATGCCAGGGGCGAGAGCAGCACGACCAGGAAGGTGACCAGCACACCCGGATAAATCCAGGCGCGGCTGCCCTGCATCGAGGCGGAGCTTTCATCTAAAAGATCGGGGCGGGTGCGAAAGATGAATGCCAATGCGGCGACCGTGATGAGAGCCTCCCCGATGCCGATTAATACATGCACTCCCAGCATTGCCGGTACGACAATGTCGAGTCTGGCCGTGCCGCTTAACCACAGCTGCAGGGCGGTCGCCAGCGCCCCGGTCATAACCGAAAGCCAGGCCGCCGTACCGGCAGCGATCAGGCGGGTGTTTGTGCTTTTGTCGCTGGCGATGCGGTAGAGACCATAGCCGACGATGGCGGTAAGCAGGCCCATATTCAAGATGTTGGCACCCATGACGATCAGTCCGCCATCCTGGAATAACAGTCCCTGAACGGCTATGACGGCCGTCATTACCAGCATGGCAGCCCACGGACCGAGTACGATGGCTGCCAGCGCTCCGCCAAGTAGATGGCCGGAAGTGCCGCCGGCTACCGGGAAATTCAGCATTTGGGCTGCGAAGATAAAGGCGGCCATGATGCCCATCAGCGGCACCTGTTTTTCGCCCAGGATTTTGTTGGTCTTACGAACAGCGACCGCCAACAGGCCGATGGTAATCAGCCAGCAAAAGAGTGAAACGATGATGGTTAAAAAGCCATCGGGGATGTGCATTTGAGTGGTTGAATACAACATATATTATTCCTTCTCGTGCTTGTATTGTCATTGCGATAGCCCCGGTTCCAGCACCGTTTTTGCTGTCATTAGTAGAAGTGCCCGTTCTAGCAGGGCCGGTTCAGACACGGCAACGTGGGCACAACCCCAAAAAAGTGATATGACTGGTGGTCAGCCGGTAACCGGTGGACTGTTCGATCTGCTGATAGAGATTGGCGAGCTGCTCATGCGGGATTTCCACTTCACCACCGCAGCCGCGACAAATGACGTGGTGGTGATCATGCCCGGCGACTTCATAGACCAGCTTGCCGCTGCCGCTGCCTGTGTGGGCCGCCAGAGCAAAGCCATTCTCGGCCAGAAATTCCAGGGTGCGGTAAACAGTTGTCTCAGTCAGCCCGGGCAACCCCTGGCGTGCCAACTCATAGACTTCGGCAGGTGTCAGGTGTCCGCCGGAATGGTGCAGCACCTGCAGGATCGCCAGACGCTGAGGGGTCAGGCGGAAACCGCGCGAACGGATTTGGGTGGATATTTGTTCAGTACAGGACATGAATTCCTTTTCGTGCTGTAGCACGGCGATTTATCGCCGTGTCCCTGGTATTGCAACTTTTATCATCTGTAATTTTATACTTCTATCCTATCATAAACTATCAAATTAGTCTCACATCTTGTGCTGCGATAGTGCCGGTTCAAGCGATAGTGCCGGTTCTAGCACGGCCACGGCCACGGCCACGGTTCAGACCCTCGCCCTTGCTCTAATCTGCGATAGTCCCGGTTCCCGCACGAGGCGTAATCATCGAAATCTGCGTAAATCTGCGTAAATCTGCGCTAGTGCCCGTTCTAGCAGGGCCGGTTCAGACACTGGGCTGCCGGTTCAGACACTGGGCACCGGTACTACCATACAAACAGGCCTGGCAAACCGGGATAGCGGTCGTGTCAGGCCTGTTTGTATTGTCAATATTCGTTTTTCCCATCTCGTCCCGGTTCTAGCACCAGATCGCCGTGTTTATGACCCGAGCGGACCAGTAACCTTCTCTACTTCTTCCAGGATCTCGCCCGATTTGACTAGCGCCTTCATGGCATTGTGGTCGGGATAGAGTGGGCGATCCACCTCGAGATGGGCGACGTACTTGCGGATGGTTTCGCGGGCTTTCTGCGTTCCCAATCCGGGTGTGAACTGGCGAAAGTCAATCGCCTGGGCGGCAGCCATGAACTCGATGCCCAGGATGCCGTACGCGTTATCCAGGATCTGACCATTCTTGAGGGCCGTGTTCATGCCCATCGAAACGAAATCTTCCTGGTCAGCGGCGGCGGGGATGGACTGGATCGAAGCAGGCGCGCAAAGGATGCGCTGTTCAACGATCAGGTGATCGGCGGTGTATTGGCTCAGCATCAGCCCGGAAAAGAAGCCGGGGCTGTGGGCCAGGAAATCGGGCAATCCCGCGCTCAGAGCCGGGTTGGTCAGACGATTGAGGCGGCGCTCTGAGAGTACGCATACCATCGTGATAGCCGCGCCAGCCATATCCATCGGCAGCGCAACCGGGCTGCCCTGGAAGTTTGCACCGGTCAGGGTCAGCTTCAGTTCCGGGACGAAAATGGGGTTATCACCCACGCCATTCAACTCGATCTCAACCTGCGAACGGGCATAGGCAATCGCATCGCGGGCCGCGCCAATCACCTGCGGGGTGGAACGCATTGAGTAGGCATCCTGCACCTTGGTCTTCATCTTCCCGCTGGCCAGGTCAGAACCTACCAGGCATTTGAGAATATTGCTGGCGCTGGTGATGGAGCCTTTGAAGCCGCGCAGTTCATGCAGCTTTGTGTTGTAGGGTTTAAGGTTGCCGAGCAGCGCTTCGATCGACATGGCGGCGCAAATTTCGGCCTGTTTTAGAAAACGCTCCATATCGTAAATCTGCAAGCCGCTGATGGCGGTCATCAGGTTCGAGCCGTTGATCGCCGCCAGGCCATCGCGCGCCATCAGCCCTGGAACCGGGATACCGGCTCGTTCCATTGCATCCTTACCGGACAGGCGCTCACCCTTGTAAAAGGCCTCGCCCTCGCCCATCAACAGCAGCGCGGCCTGGGCCATTGGGGCCAGATCCCCGGATGCCCCCACCGAGCCTTTCTGGCAGACGACCGGGGTGACGCCTTTGTTGAGCATGTCGATATAGGTCAGGCTGATATCCGGGCGGCAGCCGGAGTTGCCGTGGGCGTGAACGTTAATGCGTCCCGCCAGCGCGGCGCGGACATGCTCGATGGGTGCGGGATCGCCGATTCCGGCGGCGTGATTGTAGACCAGGTAGCGCTGAAAGTCCTTCACTTGCTCGTCTGACAGGATCTTTTCTGAAAACTCGCCGATGCCGGTGTTGGTGCCATACATGGTTTCGTGGTTGGCAAGTTTCTCCTCCAGCATGGCGCGGCAAACTTTGATGCGCTCAAGTGCCGCAGGCGCAAGTTCCACTTTTTCGCCATAGCGGGCGATGGCAACGAGTTTTTCGATGGTCAGGGATGATCCGTCGAGAAATATGGTCATTTTATCGAGCTCCTTTTTTTGGGGGAAGAATATACATCTATTCTACCCTGTTCCAGATAGGTTGATAGCGCGCTGAAAGGCGAGATTGATTCCGATAGATAAAAGTGACCCTGGTGTGGTGTCTGAACCGCCTCGTGGCCGTGCTATAGCTCTTCAGAAAAAGAATTAGGATTTGTAGTAACGACTTCAGTCGTTTAGCGAGAAAACGCAATGAAAGTCGCCGCTGCGATGCAAAATCATTATATGAAAAACTATAGCGACAGTCCCGGCTCCCGCACGGGGCACCGGCACTGTCGCCTCGTGTTAACAGCTCGGGGTGAGGCTTTTTTGATTGAAAATTTGCATGTCTGGCATTCTCGTGCTGGAATCGGGACTACCGTATTTTTTATTAGGGGTAAAATCAGCGTCAAACTATGGAGGTACTGAGTATGTCTGACAAAATTGAATATATGCCAAAACGCGTCATGAGCATCCACGCCCACCCGGATGACCAGGAATTTTCGATTGCCGGGACACTGGCAAAATGGGCCAAAGCCGGGTGTGAACTGGTCTCGGTTATATTAACCAGCGGCGATGGTGGTTCAAACGACCCGGCGCACGACGCGGAGTATAAACCCATCCTGGCGCGCATTCGTGAAGCCGAGCAAACCGCTGCCAATGAGACGATCGGCATCCAGACAACCATCTTTATGCGTCTGCCGGATGGCGAACTGGAACCAACCGTGGCGCTGCGCAAGGAATTGACCAAAATCATCCGGACGCACAAACCCGATGTGGTTGTGACCGGCGACCCGCAGGGCGTTTTCTATGGCAACGGTTATATTAACCACCCGGATCACCGCGCCGCGGCGCAGCTGGCAACTTACGCGGTGTTCCCATCCGCCGGGTCACGGCTGGTGTTCGCGGATTTATTGGCGCAAGGCTTCGAGCCGCACAACGTCAAACGGCTGTACCTGCACGGGCCCGAAAAACCGGATACCTGGGTGGATATCAGCGAAAGCTTCGATGTCAAGGTCGCCGCGCTCAAGAAGCACGCCAGCCAACTGCGCGATTGGGACCCCGAGAAGATGATGCGTGAATGGGCGCAGGGTGAAGGCAAGGAACAAGGCTTGCAGCTTGCCGAGGCCTATAAGGTGATGATCCTGGAAGAACAGGAAGAAAACAAGCCGGAAAATTAACCTGTCCGTAATGCTACCCGGTTCTAGCACGGCCGCTAGTGCCGGTTCCCATTGCCACGTCGCGGATGAGCGTGCTCTCCGCGACGTGGCAATCTGGTTTACCCTCGCTAGTCCCGGCTCCCGCACGAGACACGCGGCGTGAGTTCTTCACGTGAAATCCCCACAAAAGAATCCCCTACTTGAACAGGAACCAGCCTAAAAGTGCTGCCACAACTGTGACGGTGACATTGTCGATGTCTTTTTGTGGAAGCGACTCAATCAGGGTGGCCGCCAGCGCAATCAGGCTGATAGGCAGCAGGAAGCGACCAAGCGGCCCGGCAAAGATGCCCAGCGCAACGTAAATCGCCAGCACAGCCACCGACATGACCCAGCCGCCGATGAAGACGCCCAACGAACCGGCGACCGATTTTTGTGGGCTGTGGAACAGCTTCGGGGAATGAAAAGCCCGTCCAACCACATCTGCAACGCCATCACCGCCGCACAGCATCATCAGGGCCACCATGCCAACTGGGGAGGCCTTCCAGAACAGCAGCGTCAGCAAGACAAACATGACGCCGTAATACAGCGGGCCGCGCAGAATCTCTTTGGGATCGCCGCTGCGAGACATAGCCTTGACCGAGGCCTCATCCTTAATGATGCCAAGACCGGTCAGCGCAAACTGGATGGAGATGGCAAAGGGCACCAGCGCTGCCAGCCAACGCGCGTACCACACATCTGGGAAGAGCAGCCAGCACAACACAAAAATCGGCCCGGTGCCGATATGGATGATCTTGCGGCTGAGGCGGCTCTCGATCCAGCCCTGGTGAGCGAAGAAGTCCATCAGGCGCAGCCAGCCCAGGGCGGCGGCAAAAGTCAGGATCATGGCGAGGAAGGGATTCATGCTTGCTCCATTGAATGGGATGGTGGGATTATGTTATACAACCCCAAAAGAGAGTATCAGCAACGCTAAAACGTACACCGCGATAATCTTACACCCCCCAGGTTCAGCTGTGAAGTCAGGAACCAGTGTAAGCTCCAAAGCATCCCTGCCGACCTGTAAGGGGTAGTGCGTATTCAAACCTGGCGAAATAGTCCTGGTTCTTGTAGGGTTGACACAGCAGCAAACAGCGCGCGCTATCAATACCAGCACTGTGGCCGGTAACTGGAGTGCCTGGAGCCCGGTGCGGACGATCATCATCAGAGCCATCAGCAAAACCGACTACCGCGGCAGGCAGAAATCGTCACGTAAAGAAACCTTACAAAATTGCAAGTTTTAAGGGCAAAAAGGGGCTGAAATTGGGAACAATTGTAAGGTCCAAAGCGTTCCTTCCGACCTATAATGATAGTGTGTAATCAAAACTGGTTTATACAGCAGTAAACATAGCGGGGGAATTGTATGGGTTGATCCCCCAACTTGAGACAGAAGATTTGTGAGGGATACCATGTACATTCAAATCCGCTCGATTGCCAATAAATTCATGGTTGTGTTCATGCTGGTTAGTATTCTGCTGACAAGCCTATCGCTTGAGGGTGTGCGAGCTGTGCGTGCTCAGGATGAAATACCGGGTGGCGTTGCCTCAGATGCACCCACTTTGCCGTCTTCTAATTATTTTGATAACTTCGCGGCGTATACACCTGGTACAGTTCCATCTGGTTGGTTTCTTAGGGGAGCAGATGGCGTAACTCCCCAAATAGAGGCAGTCGGTGGTACAGGCGCAGCATATAACCAGGTGAACTTCCCGGAAGTTCCCTGGCAATATTGGGACAAATGGATGCTCAAATCTGAC
>CAIMZS010000473.1 GCA_903846015.1 uncultured Anaerolineae bacterium
CAGCCGCAAAAATTCGCAGGACTTCTTTTACATTATTAGATTGAAAAAATCGCTTCACAGGTTGGCCTCCATCTCTGCCGGATCTTGATGTTTCAAGCCCAGCATGTAATAGCCAAGCTCTTCCTCACTCAATTCAGGGGTGTTTTGGATAACACATGTGATCTGGCCTTCATACATCACGATAATCCGGTCTGAAATGCTCATCACCTCGCTCAAATCTGCAGAGATCAGCAGCACAGCAGTACCATCCACCCGCTTTTGGACCAGTTTTCTGCGAACAAATTCGGTGGCCCCGACATCAATACCACGAGTGGGCTGCGCAGCAATCAAAACCTTCGGATCAGATGTGAATTCACGGGCGACAATGACTTTTTGCATATTCCCACCAGAAAGCGCTCCGAGCGGAACAAAACCATCCATGGTGCGAATGTCATATTCTTTTATAAGGTCCTTACCCTGGGAAAAAACTTTCTTATAATCGATCGATATACCACGCATGAAAGCCGGTTTGAAATAACGATCAACGATCAGATTTTCAAAAATGGAAGCTTTAAGTGCAACACCATTTGTTAGACGATCTTCCGGGATATGCCCGAGACCCGAAAGGCGCACATTTCGCGGGGAAGTATTTAGAATATTTTTGCCAGAAATAACAGCAGAACCGGTGGTGGCGGAACGAAGCCCTGAAAGGACTTCCGCCAGTTCGGTTTGACCATTGCCTTCCACACCTGCGACCCCCAGGATTTCACCATAATCTAAATTGAAATGCAGTTCCTTGAGCATCATGCGACCGGTCTCAGAGATGTAAGACAGATCTTTGACTTTTAGCGCCACAGCGCCCCTGTCAACGGGTGGACGATCAATGTTCAGGAAAACTTCGCGACCAACCATCATACGCGCCAGGCCTTCGCGCGTGGCTTCAGATGTTGGCAGCAAACCCATGACTTTGCCACTGCGCATGACAGTAACCCGGTCTGAAATTTCTTTGACCTCTCGTAGTTTATGGGTGATAAAAATGACTGTCTTGCCTTCTTTTACAAGTTCCCGCACCGCCAGAAACAGTTCCTGCGTTTCTTGAGGAGTAAGTACCGCGGTCGGCTCGTCCAAAATTAAGAGTTGGGCACCGCGATAGAGCGTCTTGAGGATTTCAACCCGCTGGCGCATACCCACATTGATGCTTTCCACAATGGCCGTTGCATCAACACGCAGACCATAGCGTTTCGACAATTCTTCAGTAACCCGCACGGCAGCGTCTGCATCAATAAAAGAACTTTTAGTGGGTTCCTGCCCCAGGACAATGTTTTGTGCCACAGTAAAAGATGGCACCAGCATGAAATTTTGGTGTACCATCCCGATCCCGGCAGCGATGGCATCACTCGATGAGTTGAATTGAACAGAATTTCCATCCAGGAGAATCTCTCCGGATGTGATTGCCTCCATACCATAAAGCAATTTCATCAAGGTTGACTTGCCAGCACCGTTTTCGCCTACCAGCGCGTGAATTTCGCCACGCTCAATCGAAAAATTAACACCATTGTTGGCAACCACACCATTTGGGTATACCTTGACAATGTCGCGCATTTCTATGAAAGCCATTCTGACGCCTCCATCTCAATCCATAACCGGGACAAGTTGATCAGGCAGGCTGTGTGCCTGCCTGATCAACCCCAATCAAAAGAACATGTTTATTTGAAGGTCGAATCGACCTTAATCTTGCCGGCATCCATATCAGCCTGGA
>CAIMZS010000474.1 GCA_903846015.1 uncultured Anaerolineae bacterium
AAAAATATAGTAAATATTTAACCCAAACCAATGGTTCGGCCAGGGTTATTGCGGCTATTGCAAAATATCTTGATAAATTGGAGGCAGCCAAGGAATTGGTTGAGACCGCAACAAAGAAGTTTGAAAAAGGTGTCAAATGGTTTGAAATAGGATTGGAATTAAAAGAATTTCACGATGCATTTAATGAGCTGAATAATATAGGTGATCTCAGGGCAAACGGAAAAGCAGCAGGCGTGGCTTTTGGCCACCTTTTTGGGGCAGCTGGCAAGCTGGCAGCACATTTGCCGTTTCCATATAAAGAATTTTTTAAGATTCTCAATGAAATAGAAGAAAAAAACTTTTTTCCAAATATGGTTCTATTAATGGAAGGGCATTTCCGCTTAGCTGAAGAAATTTTGGATGATAAAGCAGTGGTTGCCCCCGCTGCCGAAAAAACTGATAACACCCCGGGTATCGACCATGAAAAGGTCGCGGAACAAAAAGCATCATCGATGACGCTTGAAGATGTAAAAAATGATGTCGAGCGTAAGATCAGTCCATTTTCTCAATATATGTCAAAAGAGATGACCAATATATATGAAGAGTTTAATTCCACAATGTCCAGGTTAATCATTGTTGATAATCAATTAAAGAATACGCTATTTAAGTTAACCCATCATACCGAACCATTGAAAGAAGAGAGGTTTCAACTCCGCGCAAAAGCCAGAGTCTTACTGAATAGGCTGGAGCATCATCTCTGGAGTTACCAAGGTAGGGGAATCCCTCACACATTCATGACCGAAGATCTTATTGTACTGGGCAGGCCGCAGTAATTTTTGCAGCTTCAGACCGATCTTTTCATCCAGGAAGCGCTTTTTCAGTCTCCGGAGATAAACATACATGTTGACCCTGCTTGATAACCTGCTGACAACCATCCTGATCAATGATGCTGATCTGAAACCGTTATATAACACCGGCAAGGTGGATTTTTTCTTCGCAGTTCCAAACGAGGATTGGGCACAGCGTGTAAATACCAATTCACAGATCAAGAGGGTGAACATCTACCTTTACTCGATCCAAGAGAACCGTGATGTGCGGTTATCGAATTGGGAAACTGTGGATATGTCTGGGCAAACCAGCGCTATCAGACATCCGCCGGTTTATTTCGACTGCCATTACCGCGTGACGGCATGGAGTCCAACGCCTGAAAAAGAACACACATCCAGCCCTATCCCCGAAGAACACCTGCTTCTTTCGCAGGCTCTGCGCGCCTTCGCCCGCAATATGGAGGTGGAACCGGCCAAATTAGCTATCAACAGCGGATGGGAAGTGTATCTAAACACGCATATCTACCTGGCCGTCGCCCAGGCCGAAAATATTCAAGGCCAGGGGGATTTCTGGACCAGCATGAAGCTGCCCTGGCGACCATCGATCGAACTGGTGGTAACCGCACCGCTCGACCTGCTGAAAGTCAATCCGCCTGATCCGCAGATGGTGACGCTGGTGCAGCGTTTCGGCAGTTGGGATGGCACTGGCAGCTTCGATGAGGTTTACATAGCGGGCGGCTGGGTGGTGAACGACAATTTGGATCCACCAAAACCCATCCAGGGTGCAACGGTTGAGCGCCTCTCGAGTGACAGCTCGCATACAGTGCTGGGTAAGGCAACCACCGATGCAAGCGGGCGTTTTGTTTTTGACGGGCTGCGCGGAACGTCGCACACATTCAGCGTCACAGCCCAGAATTTTCAGAGCAAGCAGTTCACATTGGATCTTACCAATGCAACCGTCGAAAATCATATTTTCAAGTTAACCTAATCAGGAGGTGACGTAATATGGAATCAACATTGATCAACTTACCCGGTGTGCAGATCAAGGAGGTGCGCCTGAGCGGCTCGCCTATCGCCGGAGTGAGCACCAGTATTGCCGGTTTTGTGGGTCAGGCCCCGCTTAACCGCTTTCTATACCAAGCCAAAGTTATCACCAGCAAGGAACAGTTTGACGCACTCTATATTCTGGAAGATCCGATAAACCCGGTACAGCCGCCATTACCAATTCCTAAACCAGATCCTCTTCCAGACCCGGAACGTACCATGATTGAACCCGATCACCCGCAGATTGTTACTGCTGTTAGGAGCAAACCGCTTTCACGTGCGGTGCAAGGTTTTTTTGAAAACGGTGGAAATTTTTGCTACGTGGTCAATGTTGGAGAACCAGAACCAGCTCCCGCCAGTCCCCGGCACAATTTAATCACAAATATCATAGACGGTCTGGCACTGTTGGAAGTCATTGATGAGATCTCGATCATAGCAGCGCCTGGTTTTCCTGAAGATGGCATCCGCATTGCGCTAAAAGACCAGGCAGTGCGAACTGGTGACCGGGTGGCTCTCCTGGATCCTCCTTCTGCTGTGACTGTGACAGATCCGGCTGATAAAACGCAGTTGCCAAGGCCGGTCGATTCGCAATATGCCGCTTATTATTACCCTCAGGTTCAGGTCGGCAAGCTGTTGCCATCTGATCCACCGACTGAGTTTGTCACACCGGTTGGACACATTGCCGGGGTGTATGCCCGCGTGGATGCTACGCGCGGGGTGCATAAGGCCCCAGCGAATGAATCCATTCGTGGGGTGCTTGGGCTGGAACAGTTAATCACTGATAAGCAGCAAAATTCAATGAATGATCGTTCAGTGAATGCGCTGCGGCTCTTCAGCGGCAATGTGGTTATCTGGGGCGCGCGCACAACCTCGACGGATTCCATCTGGCGTTATGTCAATATCCGCCGGTTGGTCAATTATATTGAGAAATCACTGCAGGTCGGGCTGCGCTGGGCGGTTTTTGAACCCAATAAAGATACCCTGCGCAAACAGATCTCCCGCTCGGTGCGTGACTTCCTGACCGGTATCTGGCGCGACGGCGCCTTGTTCGGCGACACCGCGGACCAGGCTTTTTATGTGCGCTTCCCGGAGATCTTCAACACCGGCGCGGAACGCGCGCTGGGCAAGCTGACCATGGAGATCGGTCTGCGGGCGGCTTATCCGGCCGAGTTCATCATTATCCGCATTGGCTTGTTGATCCAGGATGACAACGCTGCCTGATTTCGGAATATTGTGCTGGTCTATTAATTGTTCAAGGAGGATGTTCGCATGCCACAACCAGGGAAACAACCCGTTTATTACCGAGCCTTCCAGTTCATGGTGGAGATCGATGGCATTAGCCAGGCTCGCTTTCAGGAAGTCAGTGGGATGGACTCAACCACGGACGTGATCGAATACCGCGAAGGCGGCGACTTTTTAGGCAACCGCAAGCTGCCCGGCCAGACCAAGCACAGCAACCTGGTGCTCAAGCGCGGCTTCACCGATGATGCCCAGTTATGGAACTGGTACGCCCAGGTGATGACCGGTGACACCGAGAAGGTGCGCAAAAATGTTTCGATCGTGCAGCTTGATATGGCCGGCCAGGAAAAATTCCGCTGGAACCTGTTCCAGTCCTTTCCGGTCAAATATAGCGGGCCGGCCCTGAATGCCAAGAACAACGAACTGGCCATTGAAACGCTTGAATTGGCTTATGAGCGCCTTGAGCGCGCCTGAGCCAGCGCAGCCCGGAGAAAAAAATGGTATTCCAGACCGAATATGAATTTTCACTGCCGTGTGGTTATCTCGACTCGGACGGCAGCCTGCACCGCGAAGGGATCATGCGGCGCGCCACCGCAGCGGACGAAATCCTGCCGCTCAAGGATCCGCGCGTGGTCAGCAACCCGGCCTATCTGGTGGTGATCCTGCTGGCGCGCGTCGTGACCAGGTTGGACGGTGTCGAGCCGATTACCCCAAAAGTGATCGAAAATATGTATGCCACCGACCTGGCCTTTTTACAAAACCTGTACAACAAGATCAACCGTCTGGATGAAGATCAGCCCGCCGTGACCTGCCCACAGTGCCAGCATGTTTTCCAACTTGAGGACAGCATGGCGGGGGGATCGTAGGCTACCCCCTCGACCAGCTGCGCGAAGAGGTAGCCTTCATCGCCTATCATTTCCACTGGGCGCATCCCGATATCATGAGCCTGGAACATGCCGAGCGGCGCCAGTGGGTGGCTGAAATTTCTGCCATCAACCAACGGACAAATTTGAGTGAAACCTGATCCTGCCATACCCATTCTATTGCGAACGAGCGCACGCGACATCCGCGTGACGCGTGAAGCGCAGCCTGCTGCTGTTTTTTCAGCAGGGGCTGCCGCGGCGCGTTTTACGCAAAACTTGTTCAGGCGTTATGCGCAAACCGGGTTCTACGGAGAAGCGGGCTGGCTGGAGGCTCACACCACCCTGCTGCAGCGCAGAACCGGGATGGGGGCAGTCGTTCATTATCATGCCCTGCACCTGGATGCCCGCCAGAATACCACCTGGCAGGTACAGAATATCAACCGGGTCACCCCTGGCCTGCGCCTTTCCGTGCTGCAGTGGGTTGAGCGTCCCGTGGGGAAGGCAGGCAGCCAGGCAACCCAGATTCTACCGTCACCACAGCCGGTTTTGCGCATGCAGCCCGAGCTTCAGACGATCAGGGTCCTGGCGATCAGTCAACCTGTCCGGCGCTCCAGGGTTGAGCAGGCTGCGGAGTTGATCACGCTTCAGAAAAAACGCATTGAACTGAACCTGGAAACCAGCCCGAACCCTGTCGCGGCTGGGCGCGTGGTCAGGAGGGCGGATGCGCCTGGCGCGGATGAGACGCTTATCACGCGCATCGTCCAGCAAAAGGTGCAGGAGCAGTTCCAGGAACATAAAAGCGCGCCAGCCCGGCCGGGCATTCCGGAGGCGCCGGTCAATATCAACCAGTTGGCGGATCAGGTCATCCGGCAGATCGACCACCGCATTATCGCCCAGCGCGAACGGTTGGGAAAGGTGTAATTATGGGATTGGAAAAAGCTGTCATCGCTAATACAGTCACCGGCGAGCGTATCCCGGTTATGTTCAACCCTGAGGAATACACGCTCAGCAAGGAAAATAACTTTGCCCAGGTGGCTGTGCCCGGGTTGAGCGGGCCGCTGCTGCAGTTCATCAACGGCAACATGAGCACGCTGGAGATGGAGCTGCTGGTGGATACCTACGAGCAGCATTCCGAAGGCGGCCGCATCATCAACAAAGCCGGTGAGGATGTGCGCGTCTTTACGCGCAAGGTGACCGACCTGATGGTGATCAACCCTGCCACGCATGCCCCGCCGGTGTTGATCTTCACCCCGGTCGTTTCGCTCTCGTTTGCTGGCGCTAAAATGCACTCCTTCACCTGCGTGCTGGCGCGCGTCACTCAGCGCATGATCATGTTCCTGCCGGACGGCACCCCGGTGCGCGCGCGCCTGCAGGTCAGCTTTCACGAATTCATCAATGCCGAACTGGAAGCCAAGGAAGTCAAGCGCGAGACGGTGGATTATTCCAAGATCTACACCGTCAGCCTGGGGGATACCCTCAGCGCGATTGCGGCGCGCAGCTACGGCAA
>CAIMZS010000475.1 GCA_903846015.1 uncultured Anaerolineae bacterium
CATCTGGATGACGTGAACTGGCTTGGACTTATCGGGCATCAAAAAGAAGATTGTTCCCCCAGCTATTTGAGGTGGCATGGCAGTGGCGCATTGAAAAATATCACAATCGAGTGCCCGATCTGTAAGGGTAAGGTCAATTTAGGCGTTGCATATGCCAGAGAATTGACTTGTTCCGGGCGGTTTCCCGAAAAGGAAAGCGGGGATATGCCTCCGCAGCGAAACGATTGTGACGAGAAAGCCCGCATTATCCAACGTGGCGCAGCCAATTTACGTTTGCCCGAGATCCAGACAGCGCTGGTTATACCAAAATGCGACAGCAATTTGCATCGGCTAATCCAAATGAGCGCGATCCTGGATGTCCTGGTAGCCAGAGTAGGATATCCATTTTCATCCAAACAGGAATTTATTATTGCTTTGACCAACCTGGTCAGGTTTGGACGCCTGCCCCAATCTGTTCTTCACGAAATAGAACGTTTTGATGAACACGAAATTCTGGTTGCCATTGGGGATGTTACCAGTCTTCAAATTCCGCAGAACCAGTACGAGTTGAGACGTGATGAGTTTCTTGCTCTTCTGGATGCTGCAACACGTGGCCATCCGCCAGTGCGATCAAATCGGCCAGGCGATGTTCCACAATTCGAAGTGGAAAAAGCCACAGTTCGACATGTAATAAAGGGAGAAAAATTGTGCTTGCGTGTGACCCCCATCAGTCGCTTGCGAGTTATCATGGTGCAAAGAGGCTATCGACGCATCCCCGCAGGGCAAATTAACGCCGCAAAGATGGTAGACAATGTTTTTGAGTTACCTTCAGAGCCAGGAAGGAAGTGGTACGTTGGTACGGAACTTTCTGGTGAGGGGATTTTCATTGATCTCGATATTGCGCACTTCCCTGAAAACGCATTGAATCTGACAGGGCCTGTTTCCCAACGATGGTGGAATGCCTGGCACAATCCTGATGCTTATGCAGGTCAGGGCCTGATGGAAGTTGACCGCAATCAATATCACCCTGCTTTTGTCTGGTGGCATACATTTTCGCATCGGCTTATTAACGCACTTTCAGTTGACTCAGGCTACTCGTCCGCCGCCATACGAGAACGGGTTTTTATCAATGTCGACCCGCAGACTGGTCAGGCTGATGGTGGATTATTGCTATACACGGCTCAACCTGGCGGGGACGGAACACTGGGCGGTTTGATTGCTCTCGTCCCTGAATTTGAACGAGTTTTGGAGCGTGCCTTACACAACCTGGAAACCTGTTCCAATGACCCGCTGTGCGGTGAAGAAGAATTTGGCCCCCAAAAATATAACGGTGCAGCTTGCTATGCCTGCGCGCTGGTTTCCGAGACATCCTGCGAACATCGTAATATGTCGCTTGATCGCAAGGAGTTGCTGGAAGGGTTACCTTGAAAGACCAGGTTTCTGTTGCTGTGACCGGGCTGGCCTGGATGGGCGCGGGAGTTGGTTCCATTGAAACTGCGATGGAACGTTTATTCCGCGAGGCTGAACATGAAATCTTGATTACATCTTACTCTATCAGCTCTGCGGCAGATGCTGTTTTGGATTGGATGGCATTGTCGGCTGGCAGAGGAGTGGTGATTCGTTTTGCTGTGAACAAATTCTCCGAACAGCCTTATGATGTCAGAACACGACTGAACAAGTTAAATGCCAGTTATCCTCATTTCACACTGTTTACTTTCGATGGCAGCGATAACGAAGACCTGCATGCAAAAGCAATTGTTGCAGATCGAAAATTCGCAATAGTTGGTTCGTCTAATCTGTCCAGGCGAGGGCTACTCACAAATCACGAACTGGCTTTGATCGTTCAGGGCCATCAGGCTGAAATAATAGCATCTGCATTGGACAGGTTATTTGCCAGCCAGGCTCTGACTAAGATTGCACCCTGATTTTATTCCTATCAGGAGTTTCAGCGGGTACCCATACGCTGCTCCCGGATAAGTCTTGCTACCAGTCGATAAAGGGCGTGGCGAAAGATCTCCATTCAACTTCAACTCAATTGGCCCTTGGTTCAAAGCCAGTTGTACTTCCTGGTCAATTCAAGGTTGAAGAGCCCGATCCACAATGGCCGCGTATGGTTCGCCTTGCGCTACTATTAAAGTA
>CAIMZS010000476.1 GCA_903846015.1 uncultured Anaerolineae bacterium
ATCTGCACCAGCCTTTCCCTTGCAGTGTCACGCAAAAAGCTGATACGTTCTTCCCCGTACATTTTAACCGCATCCTGCCAGACTGCCCGTCCAACAGCAATTCCGCTCGCTCCTGCCTGGCAGGCAGCTATGATCTGTTGCTGATACATATCATAGGAGACAGCTGCGGAAAGGAGTATCCAGGGTGTAATTGAGACTGCGCTGACCTCTGCACAGGCAGAGGCTAAATGGTCAGGATTATTCTCAGCATCCACTGCGTCGAGAGGAAGTTCGGCTTTGAGTATATCCACGCCAGCGATGGGTGTCAGCTGACGGGCGGTTTCAACAACGACATAACGCTTCTCCTCGCTGCTCAATTTCTCGTTATTCAGAGAATATGAGAGTGGTTCAAGCATCAAGCCCAGATCATATTTAATGCATTCGGCGGCGATATTCGCGGTAAACGCCTTCGCTTCGGCTGCGGTGGGAGCATCGGGGTGATAGTAAACCAGCAGCTTGACCATGCTGGCACCCATTCGTTTGGCTTTTTCCACGCTCCAACCAGGGATGATTTGTGCGCGGCGGGCGGTAGCATCGCCAGTGTAGCCGGTCGACTCCAACGCTACAACAAAAGCCGTCTGTCCGGGCAGAACCCCGCTGGATATTACCTGTGCCGCCGAAACCTCCGGATCCAACAGGACAGCAGTGGAATAGGGTGCGAGTTCGGCGGTTACATCCAATTTGAAGCGGCTGAGCTGTGCGTCATCCATGAAAAGTGGATTGGCTTTGCGCAGATTCTGGCGATGATCAAGTGCCAGGCAGGTAAAGGTTCCACGCACTGAAGTACATTGCTGCAGCCCGCGCAACTTTCCGATGGTGATAGGTTTCATGTTGTCCTTTTAATATTAAATAGATTTATTAAGCCGATCAGTAAAAATGGCGGAAGTTATAACTCCGACAATATCACTGCTGAGTGGATTGGAACTGTTTCGTTGTATGCTAAACTACGTCTAGTTTGATAGCTTTTGAACCTCAACATACCTGGATAGGTTGATAACCTGCTCGGCCTCGATCTCTGGAACGCCAAAAGTTCCCAGGTTGAAATGTGCCGCCGCGAGCCCAAGTTTAGCCGCTGCTATCAAATCTTTTGAACGGCAGTATTCATAAGCCAGCGCCCCAACCAGGGCATCTCCACAACCAATAAAATTCTGCCCAGAGCCACCAGGTAAGTGCATTTTTATGGCTGGTGGGGTTAGTAAATATTGTCCTTCAGAACTCGATAGAAGCATGCCTTCTTCGGACATTGATAGTGCAAGCACGGTTCCGCTTTGCTGACAAAACTTGCGGCTTTCCTGTTTTCTTTCAGCCAGGTTTTGGGTTGTATGCCCGATAAGTTCGTGAAATTCAAAAAGATTAGGTTTGATTAACCAGGGTTTGTGACCAATTGCTTTTTTAAGTGGTTCTGAGTGAATGTCCGCCAGAGTTTGAACCTTATATGTCCGTGCCAGGTCAATTATCTCTGAATAAATGTCACTCGCAATACCGGGGGGCACACTTCCAGAAACAATGATCAATTCTGCATTTGGAAGGTAATATTTTATTCGGGC
>CAIMZS010000477.1 GCA_903846015.1 uncultured Anaerolineae bacterium
CGCCCCCTCCACATCCAGAACCTCTTTTAGCCCGAGTGTGGTGACATTCCCATCACTTTCGCCTTGGTTGCGCAAATCGAACAAGAGCGCTCCGTAACCTGCCGCTGTGATGAAATCGGCTTCATCAATAAGTTCCGTGCGATTAGCGTTCAACCCGTGGACAAAGATTACCAACCCACGATTGCGCGGAGCAGGAATGTACCAACCTTTTAGGGTTAGTCCATCAGAAGTGATGAATTGGACACTTTGAAAAGCAATGCGGGGAAAACGGTCGGGCGCACTGCGCGCGGGGTGGACAAGTCCGTAGGCTTTCAGATAAGGTAGATAGAGTCCGAAAGCAAATAGTGACAGAATAGCAAACCAGACCAACCCAAAAACTAGCAACTTGCGATTTTTGCGTGTCATTTCACAGAACCGCCTTGTGGTTGAGTCTTTCTCGGAAACTATCCACAGTTTGAGGAAATTTATCAATACGGTGGTTCGGCAGGCCCGGTATAGCCGCACATTCCCAGGCGTGGGGAGTTGACCAGCGCAATTGGACCTTCCTCGTGCTCGTGATCTTCCCGGTGCGCGTCACACAGAAAAACATCTTCCCCCATGTCGTAGACACATTCCATACACAACCAGACGGCTTTCTTGTCGCACTCCTGGCAGGTCTGCTCGGGCATCTGATTGCGAGCCAGCAGGCTGATCGGATATTTGGTCACCGGTTTGCCCTGGGAAGAACCCAGTATTTTGATATCGGTTTCGGAGCTGGTGCCGAAGTCGTATATATGGCGAAAAACCATTCCAGATTGAAAAAATCGGTCGGCTTTTCGGTTCATATCTATTTCAGCCCGGCTCAGACCACCAAGAGAGAACTTGCTCAAATGGTCGCAGCATTCCAACCATATGCCGCGCAGGTATTGGTCGAGATCTTCAAGACTGGCCGATCCGCGCATTTCAAGTTCAAGCCAGAAACCGTGATTGTAGCTACCCTGCAGGTGCAAGCGCCAGAGCGTTTCGGGGAATTGCTTGCTGGCTTGCAGGGCAGCCTGGCGCTTCTGGCAAGTTACAAGGTGTTTGTCGATGCCACGCCTGGTGACAATTTCGCCGCAGTAAGCACAGGTTCCACGTGTTTCGGGGTTACGAGCCATCGGTCTCTCCTTGCTAGAAAGTTCATTTCTGCTTCGCTTAAATTCGGATGGTGCAGCTATGAAATTATTATAACAAAGTAGGATATGTTTAAAACCATTGGGCGCTAATATTTTTCAGATGGTTCTCGTAAGCGAGAATATTTACCATCCAACTTAACCTGACGACTACGCGAAATATCTTATTGAATTTCCTGCCAATAGTTGAGATGTATCACCCCACGCCCACCTCTTTCTTCTCCATCATAGAACGTTCTCTTGATGGTTTACCGGCAACCCTGATCGCAAGGACGCAAAAGCCCCGCTTCTTAACCGTGGCAGGCCGGTTTATTCATTCTATCAAATGCTGGTATTCTGAAATTCACTCTCGCTCAATGACTATACGAAAGATTGTTTACAAGACCAAGTCATCATCGAAGGATTTTTGTCGGTATAATTTCATCCTCAATGTGAACCAGTCTGATGAAACAGCGCTTTATCAATATCTGCTCACCATCGACCTGCCCCTCGAACTCGCTTCGGGCAACACAACGGCACCATCAATCCCAGCAGGTTGATATCAATACCCTGAAATTGCTCAATCGGTCACCTTTGCCCCTGCCAGGAAAGCAGCCATTTCCCCAAGTTGAAACCAGGCCAGTTACTACACGCAGTTTGTCGTAGACTTGTTACCATTGGAAGACCGCTCACCTCTTGAATTAATTGTGCCCATGCTTAATTCACAATCTGTCCGGCCATTTGCTGGCGAGAAGTTGTTCTGCGGGTTCGGTTTCCTCGAACTTGGACATGGCAAACAAATGCAAGTGTTGATTCAATCTCCATTGGGCTGTCTTTCCCTGTAACGGTTCGAACGGGCAGATTGAGGCTTGAAGCTGGTTGATGATTATTCCGGTTTTCTTTAGCGCCACTCCTTCCAGAGAATCTGCCCATAATGCGGCCAGAGTCTCTTTGTCGAGCTTTTGAAGCCTGCTGATCGCGCCCAGGCGCGCAAAGGATTTCTGCAAATTTCCTGGTAGACGTTCGAAGCCAATCTGCAAGTTCAAAAACGTATTGGTGAGCAGATAGTTGGGAATATCGGTATCTGCGCAGTTCAATAAGTGTACCAGGCTGGCGAATCCTTCGCTTTCTTCTACGTGTTGGCAAGCCAGGAAGAGCGCGAGTGGATTTCCTCTCAGTGTCGTGTTCAACGCCTCAAAATCATTCAAGTCTTCGGATTTCAGTTTTTCCCATCTCTTTTCGTAGTATTCTGTCGCTTCTGCCAGGGTGAAACCCGTCAAAGTGAGCTTCAAGCGCTTATCGATATATAGATCACCTATTGCGAGACCCAGGTACGGTGTCAGAATGACAACCGAGCGAGTGCCTTTGAGCATTTCCAAAATTGGGTTGATGAAACGAATATTTGAGACTTCATCGACCAGGATGATCTGGCGGATGTTTTTCTCGTATTGCCGGATGATATTGGTCAGGTCAGCCAACTGGATGCCATCGGGGGGTGGCAGCCCAAAGATTTCCTCGTGCCAGGCTCTTAAAGAGGATACCAGCCCCCCACCATTCAGATAGATTATTCGCTTCTTACCAAACTGCTCACCCCAGTTGGAAAATGCAAGCTGGGACATCAAACTGGATTTCCCTGAACCTGGCTGTCCAATAATCAGGATCGGGCTGGCGAGCACGTCCGCCGACGCTATCATCCCGGCCAGTGTTTCCGCGATCTTCTCACGCGGAAGTGCGAAAGACTCGAACGGATAACGTTCGTCCGGGATGAGAATATTTTGGTAAGGGGTCGGCTTTGCAATGTTCAGCGAGAGCAGCCAGCGATAATCGAGGTTTTGAGCGAGTTCCAAGACCTGGCGGCCATAGGATAGTTTCCCAATGCAGGCTGCCAGAGCGTAGATTTGCGAGATCGTTTGGATCCCTCCGGGCTGATGCCAGAAAATATTCACCAGTTCCTGATATTGCGAACCGGTCATCTGACGGTTACCGTAAAAATGACCGCTACACCAACTTGAAACGCGCGCGTAATCAACGAGCATGTCTTTTTGCTTCAAATGGTCGACGAGCAGGGTGATTGCAGCGCATGGGGATTTGGGGGATAAGACATCGACTGCCAACTCTTGGATGGCTAATCCGGCTAAATCGGGGCAATGGGGGGTGAGTTTTGATAGATTCGACATTTATGCTCCAAATATGTACGCCCATACATATTATTTTTCGCTCTTTCATGAGATTATGAAAGGGCAATATGTTGCACATAATCTATCGGTAATTTCTCTATTCAGAATACTTCGTAATAAGCGCTCTGAACCGGAAACACTTTCTGCACTGGCCCGTGCAAATCCTTCCCGAATGTCTCCTACCGCCTGCCGGATACATTTTCCAGCATTCGATCTATTGCGCATCCGAAAAATGCTCCACAGATGTTCCACGCACAAAACGCTCAATGAAGTATTCTTCCTACATCAATGCGCACAGATGCTGTCCGTTTTTGAAAATCGCATTACAAACTGATTTCGCGAACAAAAACCGCAGGCCCCCCAAACATATTGCTCACCGGTGAGCAAATTCCAGAACTCGAAGATAGGTTTTAAGATTCTACCCTTGCCTCATGGCGGCCAA
>CAIMZS010000478.1 GCA_903846015.1 uncultured Anaerolineae bacterium
GCCAGAAGCCCTGTACTTGCACAGCACCATGTCACCGGATTTTGAAGTTCCCGCAAGTGATTCGGGATGATATGGCGCGGACGATGCCCAGCACGATGTTGCGGATCCGGCGGGGAGTGAGAGTATTCAGACTCCGCAATTGGCGGAGGCGCTGCAGTATAGGCCGAAGGGGATGATGGGATAAATTGGTCGTGCATGACCAGTTATAGAGCGTGAAACATGAGCTTGTATGAATTGGAATCCCAACTACACCATCTTCAATCAGGTCATTCTTGCACTGCGTCGGCAAACGAAAGAATTAATTATTTTGCCGCTCCAAATGGCTACAAAGTGGGTTTCTATCTCCCCGAAAAACGCCTGTTGATCCAGCTTGCTGAAAACTGGCCGATTCTTATCCTGCAACCCACGAGAGAGATGTCAGCGTTTTGGGCGATGCAATAAAATAGCAACTTATGCGGTATTGCGAAAACAACGATGATATTGGCGCTAATAGCGTTGCTGTTTGCCTGTTGGCAGTCACGCCCCGATGTTGACATTCCTGCCGGTGCCATCAGCGGTAGGTGTTGGCCCAGTGCTGATCATTTTGACCAGCGCCTGACCCTGCATTTTCTGGTTGTCCAGAATCTGTTTTAAAATGGCGAACCCAATTTCCGACTGGACTCGCCCGCCCTGCATACCGGTTGCCATGTTTGCCAGTGAATTTTCCATCGAATTGACAGTGCTGATTGCCATAATTTAATATCGGAGCTTTATTCAAAAACTGAAATGCTGTTCCTCTTTTGGATTAATCAGTTTTTAAATGCAGAAGATTTTTTGCAATACCGCATAAGTTGCTTTTTTATATTTTTGCCCGTGCAGAACCGGGTATCCTATCACGGGCGTAATTCCCAAACTTTTACCGCTAAGTCCGCAGAGAAACCCATTTGGACACGAATTTCCGAAAGTGTACGTTAGTCCCGGTTCCAGCACGAGACGAGGATAGCCCAGATTAGAGCATGAGCAAGAAAACTGCCATCCCATGCCCACACAGTAACCGGGCATGGGATGGCGCTAATATTGAATACTTCTTCCGAATGGGAGTGACTAACTTATCGAGTTCGGGTCAAAATCAATTGAAATCTGTTTGACACCTGCAGGTGAAACTTGCAGCAAAAGCGACTGCTGGGGGGCAAATTCGAGCGTCAGTCCAAAAGACTGGGTGCCTATATTAAGCCGGATGGGCCGTTCGCAAGCACTCGCCTCGAGCGCCTGCCCATAGCGCATGGGATAGCGGACGGTTTGTGTCGCGGGGTGTGCGAAAAACAAGCTGTGCTCGTCTCCATGAACACTGCACCAAAAGTCGGTCAAGTTTTCTCCCGCTACGATTGGCGCTTGAACAACACATTGACCCCAATCAGAGCTGACATTGGGCAGCATCAATAACTCAGAGACTACCTGAGGGTAAGAGGCATGTTTGCTGCGGCCCGGCTCCTGAGGGGTGCGCGCCAGGCAGATGGGCAGACCCTGATGAGCCAACCGCAACAGTGTGGTAACGGTCTCCAGGTCCAACCAGACGGTATCTACGTACAACCAATTGAATTGAGCCGGTCCACAGTGTAAGCGTCCATCTGAATATTGCGCGCCAGCGAGAAAAGGCGCGGAAACCCACAAAGGATGATGTCCTTTCAAAAGGCGCGGCAGCTTCGTTTCTTGAAGCTCATAGACATATTGAGAACTCGGCTTCTGCAAATCGAGCGGCAGCTCGTCATCCATCCAAACATCTTCCAGCGGCAGGTAGACGGCTACATCCGTGTAAGGCTGTCCCTGGCGCATGGTTGTGCAAATAGCTTCAATGTAGGCATTGAACGCTGGAATTTGGGATGCAAATGAGCTATCGGGGCCAACATGGGTTGTTGCGTAAAAACGCTGGCTGCCACCGGGAGGATTGTAAGGCATGCCATGCCAGAAGAATTGATTGACTCCATTGGCCATCAATCCATCGGCCACCAATTTCAGATCAACCAACAGTTCCTGTTTTTGGTAAGGACCAGGCCCAGGATATGGATTCCAGCCATACATACAGGTGAAAGCCTCAACCGAAACGATCGGCTTGCCGGTAAGAGCCGCGGCAGAAGCGGCGAAAGATGCAAAGTCGAGATCAAACAGGATCGCTTCCGTCTCGGGCACATCGACCAGCGCATAAGCGGCTAACAGATCGGTGGGCGAGCCATGACACTGCACCCGAGAAAAGCCGCCTAATTCATGACAGAGGGCTGTATAAGGAGCGTAAAATTCATCCAGCGCATAAGCCGCCAATAAGCGCCGGTAGTCATAGCGCTCATCGGGGTGGGCATTTAGTTCTGGCATAAAAGCGCTGATATTGTATCCAAAACGCAGTTGGAAGGCCGCCTCGAAACCCGCGGTCCACAGCCCTTCGGGAGTCACTTCCCACGAGTCACAGAAAAGACCAGGCGTATTTCCGCCCGCAGCCCGGGCGGGAAGCTGCAGGGCAGCGCCGAATTTCCGCCCATAGCGAAAAAGAGCGTTGCGATCCAGATGGTTCAAGATTGGCCCGCCTTTATCGCCCATTGGGGTTTCCCACGATTTCTCCAGACGTTGGAGGGATGATCCGGCAAAGGTTTGGCTGGCATCTTCGGGGGATACGATAAATCCGCCGAAGGGCCAGGCGCTTCCCATGGTGAAATCACAGCCCAGGCCCAATTCGGCAGCATATTGAGCTGCCACCAACACCGGTTCGGCCCACTCCGGGCTAAGCCACGGCGCTCCCAGCGGGCCGTTGTTCAACGGATAGAGCCAGGCGATCTCAACACCGCCAAAGTGATTGGCTTTTAACCAATCTAACTGGGCGCGGATATCGGCCGGGTTTAATGGCCCTGAGAACCACCACCAGCGTGTATACGGTTTTGCAGAAGAAAAGAGAGGCGCATTCATGGGCAGGTGCATCCTTTTTGGGTGTATCCGGCTTGGTTGAAACTATTCCCAGCTTGCCGCAATTTTATTAGAGTTTTTGCCAATTCTTTTTTGCATCTTGATTGGCTAATTTCATCAGCTCTTCAGCACGGGATTCATTATTCTGTGTCAGTATTCGATAGCGTTCTTCACTCGATCACGCATCTGATGCCTCGTTACCATCCAGGGTTGTGATATTAGTTCGCATGAGATTAACCTGTTATTTCAACAAATCGTTTGTGGCAACAGCGCTTTCAAAGCAGCATACAACGCGTCGATATCATCCCGGGTGTTGTAGCCCTGCACAGAAACGCGAATAAGTTTATGACCATTCCACACGTGCACAGGAACTTCGATGTGATATTCATCATACAGACGGGTTTTCAGCGCAATCACATCCGTATTCACCGGAAGCGACATGGCAACAACCTGGCGAAAAGTCTGTGCGCCTGGTTTATGCAGTGCCGGCAAATTGGTAAGGCCACAAATGATTCCCTGGGCATACTCAGCAAGTGTGAAACAATCTTCCTGAACAACATCCCAGGCATGTTCCTTTTGAAATTGAATGGCATCTGGCACAGCCAGAAAGGCTGCGGGATCGCGCGTACCCATCCACTCGTGATAATCAATGAAGTGCGATGGTCCAGGAATTTCTGCTTCATAACCCCAGGAGACCACCAGGGGATTGAGAAGGTGTTGAACTTCAGGTCTCGCATATAAGAAACCAGAACCCTTCGGGCTCATCAGCCATTTGTGTAAATTTCCGGACCAGAAATCAGCACCCAGCAGGTCCAAGGCAAGCGGAATTTGACCAGGTACGTGCGCACCGTCGATAACCGTAATAATCCCTTCGCGTCGCGCTCTTGCACAAATCTCTGCGACCGGGAAAATAATAGCAGTTGGGCTGGAAATCTGGCTAATGAAAATTACCCGCGTGTGTGGGGTGACGCTTTTCCAAAAGTGCTCGACAAATTCTTCAGGTGCTGGAAGTGGTAATGAGATTTGGGATTTTATATTGGCAAAGCCCTTTTCCGTGGCCAAAAAACGCCATGTTCGATCCAGGGCCCCATATTCATGATCTGTGGATAAAACTTCATCACCCGGCCCAAGTTCGAGCGACCGGGCGACAATGTTGAGACCAACGGTTACATTGGTAACATAAACAACATTGTTCTCGCTTGTGCCAACAAACTCAGCCAATGCCGCGCGGGATGCACGCATCAGTCCATTGTGACGCCTGCCAAGAAATTCTACCGGCTGGCGTTCCAATTCCAATTGCCAGCGCTGATAAGATTCAAAAACGGGTTTTGGTGTAGCGCCGAAAGAGCCGTGATTTAAGAAAATAACGTTGGGATCGAGCAAAAAGAAATCTTTTAGATGCGTCATAATTCCGAAAATCTCCTATTATCTGATGGTACCCGGTTCTGCACGGGCATGGTACCCGGTTCTGCACGGGCATGGTACCCGGTTCTGCACGGGC
>CAIMZS010000479.1 GCA_903846015.1 uncultured Anaerolineae bacterium
CACCTGAAAAAAGATACAAATCAAGTCAGTTTATATTTGAATAAGGTCAGTCAGGGTCATGTGTTACAGACAAGTGTGGGTTAAGCTGATGATATGGGTTTACTTATCCGCTTCCACCTTGACCAGCACCGCCCGTACCACCCTGCGGAACAACATGTAGCTCGTTGAATTTGGTGATCGAGATAGTTGGTTTATTCTTAATCTTTATGAATGTGGAGAGCGTAACACGTTGGGGACAAAAAGAATGAGCCAACCATCAAGATAGGGTACAAATGTACCTGGAAAACAATCAAGAGAGGTTGGCTCAGGTGCATAGTAACATATTGTTCAAGATTTTGTCTATAATACTCATGGCGAGTTTGTTATTGGGTTTGATTCGAGGCGTGAATACTGAAAATGTGAATGGATGGATAATCGAATCGCCAGAAATGTGTCGCTGGCGGAAGCGAAAACAAAAAAGGCGGGGAAAATATCGAGATTATCTTAGAAAAAAGCCGGGCTATTGGGGGATCCTTCTCCGGAGTTGGCAAGTCCCCTTGCTACGCAGTTTATTATTATGGTTGCTGTGGCAGTTGAGTAATCGGGCCGGACCTGGTTGGATAGCACTTTTGCCCTGGCTGATTTGGGTGCTGCCGAGGAATGATAATGGATCTTGGAAGCGGATCCGAGATTACATGTGGCAAGTACAGCGGATTATGCTGCTGGGGTATATCGGTTTGAGTGAGTATCATCTTCTCGATGTGTTATTCAAACTGGAAACCAAAGCAATTGGGCTGGCATTAGGATGTATCGTGTGTGGTAGCGAGCCGAAAGTGGAAGTCCGGCAGACAGAAGATGGAGATTGGCAGGCAGAATTGAGCGGGCATTTTACTTTGCAGGTGAGCAACGCGCATCCATTCTATTTGCGGATATTGATTCTCTTCCTGAGCCTGTTGCAAAGCGAAAATGACGGACGTCATAGCAGGCGAACCAGAGATGGACGCACTCCGTTTGTACGCCAAGAGCAATTGGCGAGCTGGACAAATACGAAGCAGGAGCACATCAGTTTGTGGATAAAGTATTGGCTGGCAGGCGATTGGGCCAATCTGCTTGGGCTGAAGACGGCTGAAGTGTTGACGCCTGAATTGGTGGAGCGGATCGTGACGGTGTTTGCCACTTTCCCGGACTGGGTGACCAAACAGGTTTATGAGCACTTGCACAAACAAGGCTGTAAAGTCAGCTACTCTCAAATCGAGCAGGCCAGCCAGGAGAGCGGCTGGAAGCAGCTGGTTGGCACATTGAGAGATCGTTTTGACCTGAAGGCGGGCATGAGACTGCGCGATGAATGGCTTGTAGGCCAGTTATTGATCCAAATACAAGCATTATTGGCAAAAGTGGAGGCTTTTGGCGGGTTGACCTCCGAGGAACATGCTACTCTTGATGATTTACAGACCCTGTCCGCTCAAGCCGGAGCTGTTGATCATCCACCCTTGCCTGTCAAACCCTGGCTGGTTGCGATGGAGCGTACTCTATTGGGAAGTTGGGAACAAGTTAGCGAAGATGTCATCTGTTGTACCTACTGTGGTTCATCCGAGGTCAGCCGTAAAAGCAAAAAAACACGCAAAAAGAAATTCTATGACGCTGATGGACAAGTCAATGCAGCCGAAGTTTGCCGTTACTATTGCCACAACCCAGAGTGCTCCAAGAAATCGTTTACCCATTTCCCAACCGGTCTGGTTCCCAATTCTCCTTATCGAGCCCAGATGCATCTCCTCACCTTGCAGATGTATGCCTGGGGTTACAGTACCTACCGGCGCAGTAGCACTGCCATGGGCATTTGCTCGATGACTGCCTGGCGCTGGGTGAGCGCCTGGGGCCATGATTTACTCCCCGTGGCAGCCCTTTTTGGCGTAGTCAGAAGCAGCGGTGTGATTGGCGTCGACGAAAAATATGTTCTGGTTCCCAAAAATAACAAGACCGAAGGAAAAATGCGCCGCTGGATGTATGTCTACCTGGCTGTCGATGCCTATACCTATGATCTCTTGCACATCGAAATCTACCCATACAACAACGAGGACAGCGCCAAAGCTTTTTTACTCGCTCTGCGTGCCAAAGGCTACCATCCCCAAACCATCGTTACCGATCTGCGCCAGGATTATGGCCCGGTTATTAACCTTGTCTTTCCCGCTGCCGAGCATCATGAATGCATCTTTCATGCCACGCAGAATGCACAAAAACACATCAAAGATGTGTATGGCCCCCGTTATGCGGTCGTTCACCCAGAAGCTGCACTGCTCAAGCAAAAAATCTACGATATCTTTGACACAAAAGTTTTTGACGAGGCTCAATCCCGTTATCAAGATGTCCTCAAACTAAAAAGCGTTTATGTCATAGCTAATCCAGATTCCATTGTCATCTTTGATTTCCTTGAACGCCACTGGCCTAAACTATGCAACGCTATCGGCAGCAGTACGATCCCGACTACGAACAACACCACCGAGCTGGTTATCCGCCGTTTTGATCAACATTATCAAAACTTCTGCGGTTTCGAATCAATTGAAAGCGCTCATACCTACCTGGCTGTCTTCGAAAAGCTCTATCGCTTCACTCCATTTTCCCAAGACGCCCAACCTCGTATTCGCGGATTAGCCCCGTTACAGTTGGCGGGGTATGATATCTCCCATATTCCCATGTCCACCATCTGCTCCGGCCTGAGTGTCGACTGGCCAATCGAGGCAAATCTTGTCCCCAATTAGCTACGATCTCCTA
>CAIMZS010000480.1 GCA_903846015.1 uncultured Anaerolineae bacterium
ATTCGCCGCAAGTTGACACCCGCTTTCAGCGATTTCTTTGTCACGCATGTCGCTGGGGTGACCATGTTGCTTGCGGTACTCGATACGGCCAAACTTGGAGATCACAGCCCCTACACCAACCCGGATTTGCTGCATCAACTCAGCACAGATCTGGGTGGCATGCCAGTCTATCTCTCGAACCATTCCGGGATCCGCATCGTAGTTTTGCTTTCGCCCCTGCCAAAGCTCCCGCGCAAAGTGAACTTGCCTGTGGATGCTCCGCGCGGAAGACTGGCTGTCGGGGTGCGCTTCACCGGCCAGCCAGTGCTGCTGGATTGGGAATTCTTCTTGCATATGGCAGTGCTGGGCAACACCGGCTCGGGCAAGTCGATCTTCTTGCAGTCGCTAGTCTCCCAGGCCATCCGTGATGATATGCAGGTGCTGCTCTCGGATATTGACCAGACTACTTTCGGAATGCTCGAAAACCATGCCAACCTGGCCGCGCCTATTGCGACCAGTCCACAAGCTGCGCTCGGGCTGATCGAGCATGCCCTGGCTGAATGCGACCGGCGCGCGGAATTGTTTAAGCACCTGCCGGAACGCCCGCAGAAACTGAGCGAATACAACGCTCTTGCCGTGAAGGCTCACATGGAACCCCTAACCCGCATGCTAGTCGTCCTGGATGAAGCCAGCACCGTTATCACGGCGCTCGGCGGGGCAAAAGGCGCGATGGGCCAGGCTCTGGCTACCCTGGGCTGGCGCGGCCGCAAGTTTGGCATGCATTTCATCTTCGCGGCGCAGGAATTCACCAAGGACATTGTCGGCCCGGTGCGCGACCAGGTTGGTCTGACGCTCTGCTTCCGGGTGCGCAATGGCCAGATGGCCGAGCGCATGGGCTGCAAGGGTGCCGAACGCATCCCCGAAAATCGTCCTGGTCTGGCAATCAGTGACCGGCATGGGCCGATCCAAACATACTTTGTGGAGCAGTTTGCGCCTGGCCAGCGTCAGAACCTGTTTCCGGCACTCAGCGAACTGGAGTGCAATCTGTTTACCCGCGCACTGTCCGAAGGTGGACGTCTCTCTCGAGCGAAGGTGATCGAGTGGGGCGGAATGACAGAATGGCAATCGCGCAAATATTTGGAAGCCTGGTCTTTACGTGGTTGGGTCGCCAAGGATGTGAAAGCGGACAACGCTTTCACCATCACGCCCAAAATGCAGGTTTTGCTCTCCAACCACCCAACCGCTCCAACCACCTCCAGCCAGCTCCAACCGTCTCCTACCGGTTTCAATCCACATTCTTTTCAATAAAAGGAGTTTTCCATGAACGACAATAACTTTTTCTATCTCGGTGAAGATCTCGGAATGGGCGCCAATAAATTGTACGGCGCGCCTGGTGGTTTGCAGGTGCTCTCGCAGGTGGCCACCAATGGTACTCAACACCTGATGAACACGGTCGGCCTGCGCCAACGCCAGCGCCCATTGGAAATCAAAACGGAACAAGGTTCGGCCTATATCGGTGAGGGTGCGCATGATTATGGCCGCCCGGTCGAGAACCTGAGCTTTGACAGCCTGATCGGTGCGCAGAACAGGAGCCCGCTGCTGTACGGCTCCCTCACGCGTTACCAGCAGCAATATGGTCCCATCAATCAGCCGGTGGTGATGATGGTTGGTCTGCCCCTGCAGATGATGTCCGGCGAAACTGCTAAAGAGTATGCCAATCAGGTGCGCCAGTGGCTCAAAGGCGTCCACACCTGGCAGGCGGATGGTCAGGAGCAACGGGTTGAAATTGCCGAGGTCAAACTCACCCCGCAGCCGGTGGGCGCACTCTTTGATTATGTCCTGGATGAAACCGCCAAATTTATCCCCGAGCGCGCCAGCCTGCTCAAGGAGGAAGTTGGCATTTTGAGTGTGGGCTTCAATACGCTGGAGATGCTGGTGGTGCGCGATCGCGCTCCGGTGGAACGCTTCACGGTCGGGCAGACTGTCGGCGTGCGCCGCCTGTTGGAGTTGGTCAATCCCACCGGTGTTTATTCGCTGGGTGAACTGGATATCGCCCTGCGCGCCGGGCACCTGGACATCGAATCCGCTCTGCCGGTCTGGGCGCGCGAAGTAAATGGCGAGATCGAAAAGCGCTGGGGGACGGCGCTCAAGCGCTTTGCGCGCGTGATTGTGGTCGGGGGCGGCGCGCTCCTGCTCAAAGATGCGCTTACCCGCCAGTTTAACGGCAAGGCCGTTCTGTCGGATGAACCGGTGCTGTCCATCGCACGCGGGTTGTACAAGCTCTTGATGATGAAGAAGTAAATGACTCCACGCGGACGTCCAAAAAACGCTCAGCCTTCGGTCCGCATCGTGCTTTCGGGTTATCTGCACCCGGAGTATGACGCGGATATCCTTGCCTGGTGGAATGCCATTCCCATAGGCCTTCGTATGAACGCATTCAAGACTGCGCTACGCAATGGCAGTCTTGGCCTGGAGCAAAATCTTGTTACCGGAGAACTAGATGAGCTCAAGGCCGCGGTAGATACTCTGCTTGCCAATTGGGAATTCTAATTTCCAGCAGCCAGAATATCAGCATCCAATTTTTGCCAGCCAATAAATTTCAAGAGGAGAAAGACTATGTTACCGATTAAGTTTAAGAATTTTTACACACTGACCGCTGAGGATTTGGGATACAACAACCCGGATGACTCTGTGTTGGGTGCGGTATATTGCCCGGGTTTGATTTGCATGAAAACCAATAGCGTTCTTTATTTGGGTGTCGTTATGCAAGAAGCGGGTGGAAAGGTTTTGTTAGGAACGCTTGAAGATGGGCTTCCAGATTATTCTCGCTGGGAAGCTGAAATTTCAGATCAACGCATTTTTCGCAATCGCGCCGAATATCTTCTGGATGGTAAGTTGCCAGAAGATCAAAAGCCCTATTTTCGCGCTTTGAATTTATACCAGCGCATCATCCCTGAAAATGCGCTGGTATGTGAACTGTCCGGGATTTATTTGGACGGAGGCACATTAACCCGCGCCCAACGAACTTCGATCGATAAAAACCTATATGCAGGTAGTTCTATTTGCGAGCTTATCTGTATTTATGAAGGTTTACGCCGGTTGGATATTTTGGCTGCGCTTGGTCAACAGCCAGGGCTTGATCAAGCTGGAATTAAAGCGATGGCTACTTGTCTTAAAAGCGATATCCTGCATGATGATGACGATCAGTACATCGATAAAAAGTTGGCACAGTTCAGCCATCTGATCAAACCCCTGAGCGCGCAACTGGCTGAAAGCTGGCCGCCGAAACAACGTGTGCTTACTTTACGGTAGAAAGGAGACTTTCATGGAAAACATCATCACATTTGAACATTACCTGTCTAATCAGGACCGCTCGCCGTTAACGGCGAGCGGCTACCTGGCCGATGTGAAGCATTTCTCCGCTTGGTTCGAACAAACCAATCACGAGGTGCTCAGCCCTGAGCGGGTCACGCCCAGTGATGTCAAGGCCTACAAGCAGCACCTGCTGGTCACTGACCGGCGCGCGGCCAGCACAGTCAACCGCCATCTGGCTGCACTCTCAGCATATTTTAAGTGGGCCCGGGAGACAGATCAGATTCACAGCGATCCAACTGAGAAAGTGAAATCCGTCCAACAGGTGGCAGTCTGGCGGAACACGACCACGGGCAGATCTTTCCAGGTGAAAGGTGTCGTGAGGTGCAGACGAATCTGCCCCTCGGCGACGCTGCACTGGCCTACGTCCAGCCCGTTCACGCCGACGCCGCGGCCCGTCGCCA
>CAIMZS010000481.1 GCA_903846015.1 uncultured Anaerolineae bacterium
AGCAATTTCAGTCAGCAGCGCCAGCGTTTCCAGGGCTTCCTCTTCGCTTAATACATTTAGGGCAAAGCCAACATGGATGATCGTGTAATTACCAATAATCGCTTCAGGCACATAAGCAAGGCAGGATTCGCGCATGACACCACCACCGAAATCGACCTTCCCCATTTGAAGGCCATTCTTTTCATAGATCTCTACAATCTTTCCTGGTACACCCAAGCACATACCGACCTCCTATTTCTTCAACTGCCAGGCTGCAACTACTGCCTGACCAAGCGCCAATCCACCATCGTTCGGCGGAACCTGCCGATGAATATACACGGTAAACCCATTTTTTTCGAGCAAATTAATGGTTTTGTGCAACAGGGTCATATTTTGCCAGACCCCGCCTGAGAGCGCCACTTCAGACAGGTCATAATGATCGCCAATCTTTGTGCACATTTCTGTTACCATCTGAGCAACGCCGTTATGAAACTTGCTGGAAATTTTACCAACCGTCACACCGGCATGTACATCAGCAATCAAAGATTCAATTACAGGTCTGGGATCCACCAAACTGGGGGTGCAATCAAATTCATACAAGCCAGTCTCATCGGGATCAGCCAAAGCCTCAAACTCTATCGCAGCTTGAGCCTCATAATTTACTTGCTGACGCACCCCGGCCAGCGAAGCTGCCGCATCGAACAAACGGCCAAAACTGGATGTCAGCGGAGAATTAATTTTATGCTCCAACTGCGCGTGCAAAGCGCTCCGCTCATCGTAGCACAAATTATCATGCGTGGCGAGCATTTCGTCCCATTCCAGCCCCAGTGAATACATCAGGCTCAAAGCTGTCCTGGCCGGACGCCGAATGGAAACATCCCCACCAGGTAATGGAAAGTATTTTAAATGGGCAGCGCGATCATACCCGCCATAATCCACAACCATGAATTCTCCACCCCAAATAGCACCATCGCTGCCATAACCAGTTCCATCAAATGCCACTCCAATTACGCGATTGGAACCTTCCAGACCATGTTCCGTCATTAAGGAAGCAATGTGTGCGTGGTGATGTTGAACACTGATAGCAGGAATACCTTCACGTTCACTTCGCCCTAAAGCGTAACGAGTTGCCAAATAATTTGGGTGCAAATCACAGGCAATCCCCACCGGCTTAACTCTGAATAATTGTTCAAAGTGCGCCACTCCATCCTCAAACGACTTGAGTGTTTCATAATTTTCCAAGTCGCCAATATGGTGGCTTAAAAAAGCATATCTACCATTGGTAATACAAAATGTATTCTTAAGTTCTGCTCCAGCAGCCAGTATCGGCGGAACTTGACTCGGTAGGCTGATCGGAAAAGGTGAATATCCGCGGGAACGACGAATTGGATAAACCAGCTTATTGTATACGCGCATGACGGAATCGTCAGCTCGAATATGGATGTCTCGATCATGCATCAAAAAGACGTCGGCAAGCTCCGCGAGTCGCTCGCGAGCATCAATGTTTTCGGTGCAAATCGGTTCATCCGAAAGGTTGCCGCTCGTCATCACCAAAACATCCGGATATCCTTTTTCTTTTTCCATTAGAAGCACATGCAAGGGAGTATATGGCAGCATTACCCCAATAAACCGCTGGCCTGGAGCGATATCCCCGGAAATCATCGAAATAGAGCGCCGGCGAAGTAGCACGATCGGATGGGCAGGCGATTCTAATAGTTGGCGCTCAGCCTCACTGAGGTGACAATGGCGCTTAACGGTTTCCAAATCAGGCATCATCACGGCAAAAGGCTTGTCCACTCTGAGCTTGCGACGACGCAATTCAGCCACGGTTGTTGGGCTTTTTGCATTACATGCTAGATGAAAGCCTCCCAATCCCTTTACTGCAACAATCTTCCCATCCACAATTAATTTGCGTGTTCGCCGGATAGCTTCTTCGCCAAGCTGGATAAAAGATGTGGTGCCTCCATTTTCGTCCAGGTGATATTGCTCAAGCCACACGGTTGGACCGCATTGGGGACATGCCACAGGTTGTGCATGAAAGCGTCTATTCGACGGTTCATTGTACTCGGCAGCACAGGCCGGGCACATTTTAAAAGATGACATACTTGTTTTGGATCGATCGTAAGGAATGTCTTGAATGATTGTGAACCGCGGGCCGCAATTTGTACAGTTTATAAACGGGTAGCGATAGCGTCGATCTTTGGGGTCCAACATTTCCAGCATGCAATCGGGGCAGATGGCTACATCTGGAGGAATCGGCTGAAAAGCATTGGCGATCGATTCAGAATGAAGAATTTCAAACTGTGAATACAGCTCCCACGGTTTCTCAATAACGATCACATCTTCAATCCGGGCAAGTGTCGGAGCGTCTGACTTGATCTGATTTATAAATTTACTCAGGGAAGAATCGGAACCATGTACATCAATTTCAACACCGGAAGATGTATTTTTTACCCAACCCGCTAATTGATGCTTCATGGCAAGATTGTAGACGAAAGGTCTAAAACCAACCCCCTGCACTATGCCAGTGACATGAATGTGAAATCCTTTTGGATTACTCATATTGCTTTACGTTGCCCGTGCAGAACCGGGTACCATGAGA
>CAIMZS010000482.1 GCA_903846015.1 uncultured Anaerolineae bacterium
AGAATCTCAACCCGCTTGATCGAGTCGATCCCCAGATCAGATTCCATATCCATGCCCACTTCGAGCGTCTCGACCGGGTAGCCGGTTTTTTCACTGACCACTGCCAGCATGGCCTGGGTCAACTCGGCAAAATCAATGCCAGATGTTTGGGATGCTTGTTCAATCGCCACAGACGCGCTGAACGCCGGCGCTGTTGCGCGAGGCTCCTGCCGGATAGGCTGTTCCAATGAAGCGAGACTGTTGCTTCGCAGAGAAGTATCTTCTTGCATACCAATCCCGCTGTTCTTCGGGAATGACCTGTTCATGTGCTCAATGATTTGAGCCAGGGTGCGCAGTTCGGCAAGTTCTTCCGGTTTGAGCCTGGGCAGGTTCGGATAGCGCGTTTGCATCGCGCCGAGAATCTCAACCCGCTTGATCGAGTCGATCCCCAGATCAGATTCCATATCCATGCCCACTTCGAGCGTCTCGACCGGGTAGCCGGTTTTTTCACTGACCACTGCCAGCATGGCATCAACCAGACCGGCAAGCATGGCGAGTGGGGCGGCTGCCTGACGGGGTGTTGGTTCCGCCTCAATCAAAACAGCAGGCTCAAAAACTGGCGGCGGGACAGCCAGCGGGTTGACAAATACAGTCTCGGCTGAAGAAATTCCGATAGTGCCCGTTCTAGCAGGGCCATCCTGCATGCTGACAGGCTCAAGACCAGCGAGCAGCTTCATCAGGGCCTGGGTTTGTTCCGCATGCTGACGCATAAACTGCTCATGCACACGCGTGGCATCAGCTTGTTGTTGGATAATTTGATTCAAGACAGCCGCAGCGGCTGATGGAACTACCGCTTCGCGTGCCGAAACAGGCGCAGGCGGTTCCGAGACAATCCTTTCCCCGGCCGCTTCCCCGGCAGGTACAGGCGCGTCACAGGACATAAATGTCCGAACTAAACCGGTGGGGGGCTCACTCGGTGCGGAACTCGCCAGCGCGGTTTCGTACATGGCGCGCGTGCGCTCACTGACATAGTTACTGCCATTCAGTTGGATGCTGAGCGTGCGCCGCTTAGATTCAGGAATTTTGGAAATCGCTCCAAAAGGATCAATATCACGAAGCTGCAGACCCGCCACACGCAGTTGGGCAACAGCTTCACGCAGCTGCCGGTCACTATCCTTGCGCAGCCGCAGCCCAGCCTTTGAGGCTTCTTGTGAACTTGGCGACCGTGCTAAATCCGGCACTGACGCGGAACCCAAATTGAGCGCCACAGCCACGTGCTCGCGACCAGCCAGAATATTTTTCACCAAATTGGTCAGGATGTTGCGCGGACCGAACTCAATAAACAGGGCAGCACCCGCCGCAACCATGTTTTCGATTTGCTGCGTAAACAGAACGGGTTGCAGTAAATGCTGTGAAAGTTGTTCTTGAATGGCTGCGGGGTCTGAAGGGTACGGCTGAGCAGTGGCATTGGCATATACCGGCAGCGACGGGCTTTTAAATTCAGCCGCCCGGATGGCTTCTGCAAATGGCAGCTGGGCGTGCCCAACCAGCGGTGTGTGGAAGGCGGCGGCTACAGGCAAATTTGTGACAGTGTATCCCTTGTTTTGCAGGGCAGTTTGAGCAGCCTGGATGGCTGTGGTCGGTCCCGCCAGCACCACCTGGTTATGCGCGTTCCAGTTCGCCAGATAAACACCTGGAAGATGCTGCAGTTCAGATTGGAGCTGGGCGTATGAACCCGTGACGGCCAACATTGTGCCGGCATCAAAGCCAGGGTGCGCAGGTGGGGCCATGCTGGCGCCACGCGCCTTCATCAAATGGAAATATGTCGGCTCGTCCAACACGCCAGCCGCCCATAACGCCGTCAATTCACCAAAGCTGTGACCCGCCACGAAATCGGCGCGGAAACCCGCTTCGGTAAATAATTGATACAATCCGGCACTGAGCGCGCCGATGGCAGGTTGGGCGTAAGCGGTACGCTGCAAGGCTTCCGTTTGAGCGCGTTGCGCCTCAAACCCCGCTGCGGGAGGGGGATAAACTACTTGCGAGACTGGCGTCTGCCCGCCAGCTCGGAAAAGGGCGTCGATCTTGTGGAAGGCTTCACGCAAAACAGGGAAATTAAGCAGCAGCTCGCGTCCCATTTCCAGATGCTGGGCACCCTGACCTGAAAACAGTGCGACAACCTTACCCTCCAAAGCTCTGCGACGATAGAACAAACCCCGGGGATGCTGCCAGACAGCTTCGCCCGCGCGGGTGTGAAGATGTTCAGCGGCAAGCGTGAGCAGTTCACAGGCATCTTCAATCGATTCGGTCACAAAGGCAAGCCGAGCTTGGCCTGGGCTGACAACGCTGCTGCTTGCGTCGACTGCATTTGCAAAACTACGCCGGCTTTCAGGCGATTGCAGTTGGGCATTGAGTTCCATTACACGAACGCGCAATGCCTCAGGGGTGGCCGCATGCAGCAAAATCATTTGGGCATGGCGATGAAGACGGTAAGGAGCGCGCTGTTCCGGCTCGTATTCTTCCATGACCACGTGGAAGTTGGTGCCGCCAAACCCAAAGGCGCTGACACCGGCGCGGCGTGGATGCTCCCCGCGGATCCACGGGCGGGTCTCAGTATTCAAATAAAAGGGTGAATTTTCGATATCCAGCTGTAGATGTGGTTGTTGAATATTAATGGTGGGGGGTAAAACCTTGTGATGCAGCGACAATGCAACTTTAATCATGCTGGCTGCACCCGCCGCGGCCTTGGTGTGTCCAATTTGCGATTTGACGCTGCCCAGGGCAATATGCTGGGGCTGAGGCTGTGAATGGGGATAGCCCGAATTGGGATCGCGAAATACCTGGTTGAGGGTGGTAACTTCACATAAATCACCCGCCACGGTACCAGTACCATGCGCTTCGATCAGACCAACGGTATCGGGCGAAAAGCCAGCTGACTCATAGGCGCGCTTGAGCGCCAAAGCCTGGCCCGCGGAACTGGGCGCATAAATGCTCTTATAACGACCGTCACTGGAAGCTCCCAGCCCTTTGATAACCGCGTAAATCCGATCGCCATCGCGCTCAGCATCCGCGAGACGCTTGAGCACAAGGATGCCCAGACCTTCTCCGATCAGCATGCCATCCGATTCAGCATCAAAGGGCTTGATCTCATTCTTTTTTGAGAAAGCCGGGGTCTTGCTAAAACTCATGTACATGAAGATGGAGTTATCAGTATCCACACCGCCGGTCAACATCATGTCGGTTCGTCCGGCGGTCAGCTCGCCAACGGCCATTTGAATGGCGCTGAGGGAACTGGCACAAGCCGCATCGACGACACAGTTGACGCCACCGAGATCGAGCCTATTGGCAACGCGCCCCGAAATAACATTGCCGAGCATACCGGGGAAGGAATTTTCCTCCCACGGTATATAAGCCAGTTTCATGCGTTCAACGGCGGCCAGCACCATTTCATCACTGAGGCCCAAACTGCGTAAAACTTTTTCCCAGATTGGATACTGGAGGCGAGAAGTAAGCGGGGTGATCAGTTTTTGGCCGCCGCCGATGCCTAGAATGACACCGGTGCGCTGGCGAACTATCTCACTTGCCGCTCCGTAGCCAGCGTCTTCCATGGCCTGCTTGGCTACCACCAGGGTTAGTAGCTGCGAGACATCGGTCAGTTCAAGGATATTCGGTGGCAAGCCAAACTCGAGGGGGTCGAAAGAAATATCAGGAATAAAACCACCGCGCTTGCAATAGGTTTTATCCGGCTGGCTGGGATCAGAATCATAATAATCTGCAATATTCCAGCGGGACAAAGGCACATCGGTAATGCCATCTATCTTTTTAACAATATTATCCCAATATTCGGGCAAGTTAGCTGCTTTAGCAAAAATCGCCGATAATCCGACAATCGCAATTGGCGTGGCGAGACGATGAGATGGTAAATCAGATATAGTCATATTTGCTCTTTACTGAATGGGAAGGAAATTTCAAATATACCTGGATGCTTCGATCAGGCATAATCCAAAGGCGGGGTTCCGGTTTCTACACAGGAAGGTAGAAATTATAAACCCTACCGCCTTTAAACTACAACACCCCAACCCGTAATTAGACACGCTTGGGCGATAAAGCCAACTTTTTCCTGTATTATGCGACTCAATACTTGAATTAATCCCCATCCCTCGCTAGTCCCGGTTCTAGCGACAGTGCCGGTTCTAGCACGGTCACGGCGGCCCCAAACTAAATGTTTGGGGCCGCCCCTTCCCTGGCAAACAAATCCGTCAAGCAGAATTGTTTTCCCTTGACGTAGCCGGAATAAGGCCAGAACCGCGCAAATTGATCAGTTTGGACAACAAATCAAACCAATAAGAAGCTCCCTGGGATACAGCCATCGCCATGATCACAAATCCAAGTAATTTACCCAACGGCGTTGTGTTCGGGTTCGGCACGGCATCCGTCAAACCAGCGAAGCACTCCGTCTCGGAAATTCCCCACAGCCCTCCCAACCTTTGTTGAAACCAGTTACAGTTTGCCCCATTTTGTGAAACAACATAGGTTGCCGGACGCCAACCTATGGGTAGCTGCAAATCTTGCCCTAGCTTCGCATTGAGTTCATTAATAGCAGTGGCAGCTTCTTTGGGGTTGGAAATTGGTGTCCCATCACTGGTTTGGTTAAGCTGATATTTCAGAGCCTGCTGCACCACACTCTGACGCAAGGTTGGGTCCCGCCAAAGTGTCGTTGTGATATTCATGGCATCCACATTCAACATCAGCGCCAGGATAAACCCGGCCAACCCCAACCACAATTGGGTGCGCCGCTTGTAAAAACCGCCAGCGCGGTCCATCGTATCATCGAACCACTGCTCCACATTGCGGCGAGCCGCAGCGAGCTTCGGATCGCCTACTGCAAGGGTCGCATCCAGCCCGGTAAAGAGACTCGTGATCAACTGCGCCAATTCAGGGCGTACCTGTGTAAGTTTTGCCACGCTCGTGCGCAGCTGCTCCAGGTGCAGATCGCCATCAGTGGTTATCGCCTGAATTAAAGCGTTAAAGGTCTGCGGTGAAATATGGTAATTTTCAAGGAAGCCACTAAGTTCCTTATTCAGGCGTGGAGGCAGGGAAATCCCGGCGATGGATTCATCGCTCTGGCCTTCAACGCGGGCACTTTCTACCAGGGCCTGGATGTCAACCAGTAATTTAATAAGTTCCGGACCAGCAGTAGCAGGCAAGGCTGCCAGCAGATGATTTTTTACCTGTTCAAGACCCAACCGCGCCTGCCCAATGCTGGATGACTCAGAACCGGCTGTCAATATGACATCGAACAAGGCCAACGTAAAATTACTGGCAGGGATGTAAGAAGGTTTCGATCCAGGTCGTACAAGCGAGGCTATCAGCGGATGCGCATACAACATATCCGCTAACACCAGCCCTTCCTTATCCAATTTTCCTTTAACTTCCGGATCGTTCAACATGGAGCGGATCGAATTTTCAAGTTCTTTGGCCCGCCAACCTCGATAACTGGCGACCCATTCAACGATCTGCGAAGAAACCATGCTCATTAAAATGAAGACAAAGAACAGACCGATGGCTGTTTCGATGATCGCTTCAGGCATCCGAACCTCCTCCCGGTTTTTTGCAGAGGTGTAAACCAATCCGGGATCAACCTCAAGATGATTCGCGCGTAAAACGGGTATTAACTCTGTTCGCGCACGAGAGAGATAGATATACAACCATTCTGGTTGCAATCACACGCAAAATTTGAATATTTCCGGATCTTCTCGTTCTATTTGGAACTGGAACGGTGGTCCCGGTTCCCAAACGAGACGGTTCAGACACTCGCTCTTGCTCTAATCTGGACCATCCTCGTAATCAACGAAAATCTGCGGTTCAGACACGAGGCGCGAGAACGGTCTGTTTAAGCAGCCGTTTCCTTTCCCAAATAATCGATCGTTCTGCGGCAGTCTTGAATCCAATTGAATTGGGTTGAATCTGACTGCACTATCGCCAGTGGCGCAAAATGATGCTGGATACCGCGCGGAGGCAGGGACGCTGGTTTATCACCCACCAGCGGCCATTCGATCTCGCCAGTTGCGACCCGGGCCGGGATCAACCAGTAATCTCCGGAGAAATGATCATTGCCAGATTCAAAAAATACCTGGATGCCATCTTCCAAATCGATCCAAATATCCTCAACGCCCTGGACAGCACCGTTGTTCCACTTGACATCCCCGCCTTCGCGTTGGTCCCAGCGGCGGATCTTGACCAGGCTGGCAGGGTCCCAACTCTTCTCGGGTCCCGATTCAAGATAAAGAGCATCCCCTTCAACCTTGATCACCCTGGTCAGCTTGCCGGGTAAATTATTTAATTCTTCTATTTCGCTGGTGATCTCAACCCAACCACCCGCTTCAAAACCACGGACGCTGCTGACCACCAACCCGCCATCTTCATTATTGCCCAACCATGCCGCCACTATTGATCCATTTTCCCGCGACCATTTAAAGGTCCAGCTTTTAACTTTGGTTCCATCTCGAATGACCTCATGGATCTCAACCCGGTACAGTTGGTTCTCCGCACCCCGGTATTTTGAATCCGGCGCTGTGATGCACGGATCAGCCTGGGCATCTTCCTTTACTAAATGCGCCTGCATAGGTCCCTTAAGCTTGGGATCCATTAAATCGGCGAGTGGAATATAGATGTCATCACAATTTACAGCGGGCATAAGTTTTACTTGCCAGACAACCTTTGCCCGTGTGGCAGTATCCGGCCCACCAAGCGCCACTTCACGAATCAAATTATCATCAAGATCGGTGATATGCCGCTCCCAAACATCCAGATAAACGGCATAACTGCCTCTTTCCCAAAAGGTTGGCATGTTAGTCTTTAAATTAACCAAAGGGAAATCGGGCTGGTCATCATAAGTACATGGGGTTTCGTTTTCGCATAAAATTCCATCGACATAATAACGTCCGGCTCCAATGATCAGGCTTTGGGCCTTCACCTGGATTTCAAATCCTTTTTTCCCTGCCGGTCCGCCATGAGGTCCGATCAGATCGGCAGCCAGGGTTTCTAAATAGTGCAGCAGAATGGCAGCCTGCTCGTTCCAATCAGCATCCAGCTGCACCCGCCCTTGCTGCATCAATACCCGGCTAAAGTGCCTGGCAGGATCAAATGTATCTCGAGTAAAGTCGCCTTTCATCGTGGCCTCCTAATTGACAAAGATAATACCGGCATTCATACCTGCCGGGCTGAATTCATCCAGGCGCGCGCGCAGATTAGCCTCGCGCTGCGGCTGGAACAAGTCGTGAAAGACACCCAATTCAGATTCATCATCCGCTCCGCGCTTGATTTCATCCGCGCAAGTTGCCGATAATTGGCAAAAAGTGGGCACGCCATAAAGCGTGCTGGTGAACTGGGGTTTCAGCCGTTCGCGTTCCAACTGGCGTTCGAAGTCCACTTGTACCCTGGTGATTTTTGGGTTGGCAGCCCGTAGTTCGTTTTCCCTTGCCTGTTCCGCTGTTTCAGGCTGACAGTGATAACGCTTGGGAGTCCGGCAGCCATGTGGAATATAACAAAACCGCATGCAGCCAATCTGACGGCGGGCCACATTTACGCAATCGTTAAATATACTGTTTTCTGCCAGTTCGATCGCATGCACAGCGAGCATGCCAAAAATGGTACTACGCTGGATGATCAGGGACACATGCGCGATGCTTCCGATCCTGTCTGGGTTGCACAGTGCATAATGATCGACTGTGGCATCATCATCCTCCGTTGCATCAATAATACTATCGCTGACATGAATTAATATTGGATCGCTGCCGACATCATCCGCTTCAACCTGGATGGCGCCCAGGATGCTGTGCTCGATTCGCACGTTCACATTTGCCTGGTCCAGTTCAAGGCTTGGTTCGGTCGGTTCGTTCGGATTGCAGTCGTAATCAAGTCCCCAACCTGGTACGAGCGTACAATGCCTGATAATCAGCCGACCACGGCAGTCATTAATATGGACTTTCTCGAGGTCACTCTCACTTGTCACATATACCGGGCGATTGGCAATCATCAAGCCATCCAATGTCAGGCAGCTGCCAGCCCCAAGCGTAACGTTAAAGGCATCCGGCGCCGCAATGGACAAATCCGGGATTGAAAGCACCGGACGATAATGGTTGCCCGCCCGGATTTGCAGACTGTGATCCTTGTTGAGTTTTATGTTAAATGGGATGGTGATGAAATCGTTGCTCTCAATTTCAATCACCGCATCCTTGGGCTGCTGGTCAAGGGTTGGATCGCTTTCACTTGGCGTCCATGGGCGCAGCGCATCTTGCAGTCTTTCCTGTATGCTCGCCGGCAGCCTGGAAGAACGCTTTTCTGCGATATTACCCGTTCTAGCAGGGCCAAGGAAGGCCATTGGGTCAATCGGGTCGGCGCCTAGCACAATCACCATCGCGTCGCGTGCCTGGATCATCTGCCGGTCATATTCTCCGCCTCCAATTTCAGCGCTGAAACCATAATGATAGGTGACTGAAACCTGTATACGCTCATTGCGTTTGGGCAGCATGGTTGGAGAGAAATGCATTTGTCCACGCACCGGGTCAACTGCCACCTGCCCATCCCTGGGTTGATATTGCAACCCGGTCAGGTCGGCCACAACCACGCTGCTAGCCGGTAAAAGCGCACCGTTAACCCAAATAGCAAAACTTTTATCCTCGCCGTAATAAGCCGATAGGTTGTGAAACAACTCCCGCCGGGGTATTGCAGCCGGAAGATTTCTCTGACCTGCCGGCTCCGATATTCCTGATTCGGGCCTGGTGAAGAGCGGCATATCGTTCCCCATTGGGCTGAAACCAAAACAATGCCAGTTTTTTTCCAGGCTGCGCGCTTGGGCGCGGGTGGATGGCAAAGACTTTAAACGGCAGGTAAACAAGCCCACACTCGGGATGTTAAAACGCCCCTGCTGTCCATTGGAGTTGATCCGCCGCACATCCACTGTATGCCCAAAAGTATCATAAGGGCCATCAATACGGTCCAGGGCATGCCCACGGCGCACATCTACAGTGCGGGCCCGCTCAAGATGTCTATGATTGATATTTTGCGTCCAGCCCAACCGTTTAAAAAATTCAACCGCGTACGCAGGCCAACCGGCCACGGTATTCGACAATTCTTCCAAAAGTGCCAGGCTCCCTTTGCGGCGGCGGTATCGGATAGTGTTGGCTACTTCGCGCCGAGGGAACAGGATTCTGTTACGCATTTGGGTTTCTAGCGTGTCGATTGCGCCAGGCTCACCAGCCTGGTGCTCGGGCTGATAACCCACCAGCTCCCCAATGTATGGCACCACCCAATCCTGGGCGGTTTCAATAAACCAGTTATCATACATCTGCCGGATGTCATCTTCGACCACATCTGCTTGTTCATTGATGACAGCCAGCAAGGCGCGCAAAGGAAAGCCTTGTTCGGCATCGCGCTGGCGGTAAATATAGGGTAATAAGTTATACAATCGATCAGTTTCGGTAGCATTCATAAATTATTGGCTCCTACAAGTATTAACCCGGTTCCCGCATCAACCGCAGGGGCGCAGCGCTACTGCGTCCACGGCCACGAGAAGCAGTAAGTCACTTCACCTGGTTTAGAACAAGCATATCGGGCGACTGTGGACTCAGGTAAGCGAATGCTGCTGGCACCAGCACGGCTCCTGCCAGCCTGGATGATAACAATTGCGGAAAACGGCTGAAAGGAATCCTTTGAATCGGCTGTTGGGTCAGGCTTTGTCTGGCACTACCGTTTGCGCCCGGCACTTCTGGAATGACACCAGATAATCCACGAATTTCCATCATAGGGCTAATTTGCCCTCGCACAATATTGCTGATTTCATTCGGGGTGGGCGGCCGGTTTGATGTGTACGACTTTTCCGGAACATAACCCAAAAAATTGACATCCACATAATCAACACCGGGCACAGCCTGAACGGCTGCAATGACCTCACTTAACACCAGATCCTGGCCCAACTCACGACGTTCGAAGCTGAATGTGTCCAACAGCTTTGCCCGTACCATTTTGACCACCGGCTCCCATTGATATTCCTTTAATATGCGCACATCAGCGCCGATGAACAGCAAGAATAGGAAGCGCGTTTGTAAAATAATGGGCAGGTGTGGATCTCCGGAACCGCGAAGAGCCAGCAGCAGGTTGCGGAACAGGTCTGAGCTGCTGTCAATCGGCATATCATCAGCGCCCGCGATGGTCACCTGCACCACTTCGCGCTTCTGATAAACGACACGTGCCGCGGTCGATTTGGCGATACCGGCATATGTGCGCGCAAAATCGGCATAATCACTGACCGAGACAAGCCTGTCCAGCGCAGTGACGGTGCGTGGCGCGTTTTTGCGCGCCGTATCACGGCTTTCTGGGTCTGCGCCCCCGGAGGAGCGCAGCGGGTTGTTGACGCTCTGTACCCCAAGCGGCCTGACCATTAACAAGCTAATCTTTCCAGCCTGCACATTACCTGGTCGCCCAATCCCATTTCGATATTCGGCGCGAACGTTTCCGGGTGCAGTTGGCAGGCGCGCGCCGCTCTGGCCGTTCCCAAAGGTAACCGCTGTTTTTCCGTTGTCATCCGTTTTAGTGACGAATTTGCGATCCGTGGGCTTCAGGTCTGCCAGGGTGTCATTTTCAAACCAGCGCACATCATTGACGAAAACCTGTAGCGAACTTTCTGCCCCAGACGGGGTGGCCGATGAAGTAAAAGTCAGGGGGCTTTGCTTAAGGTTGAATGACTGAAAGGCCTGGCTGGCATCACCCCCACCCATTGTTTCCTTGCGCGTTTCGCCATGTGAGGCCTTAACAACATTGGCATAGATAATAGTGGTATCGCGCAGATAACAATACTCCAGCTTTTTAGCCAGCCGCAGCCAGGTGTGCATTTTATCGTTATCGACGATTGGAATTTTTGGATCGTCAAGCATGTACCTGGGCATATCAATCACCTGATTGTGATTGCCATTGTTTGCCTGGTTATAATAAAAAGGCTGACCATCCTGCCCGGCTACATCCTGGATCACATCAGCCAACATCACCAGTTCGCTGGATGCAATCCCGCGCACCACCTGACCAGCAGCATCGTTGATATCAGTCCGTTCGCCTGAGATGATTAGCCAGCGCCCGGATTTCATACCGCTGTAAAGCCCATCAAGTTCTATCCACACATCGCCCCCGCAAATGGGGGTTTCGAGCGGTGCTTCCGCCAGAGGTAACTCTTCGCTTTGCCCCAGGATCGTGGTGGCACGCATCACACTCAGCAAGCGGTCGTCATTAGTCAACCAGTCATCCGTCAGAGTCAACCGTGTCGATTTTCCGGTGATCCCGTAATCAGCCCGTGAAAGCGCCTGTATTTGGGTGACATTCGTGATGATCTGCTGATTTGTATCTGCCCTCAGGATCACCACCTTGCTGCCGGTTGTAATCTGGTCATAAGAACCATCCAGGTCTATCACATTGGTCGGGTCCGGCGGCTGGGCGGTTTCATCCAGCGAAGAAATGGTAAAACCAGATCTGGCGATCGTCACGGTGCGGCTGCCATAAGTTTGACGGGCGGTTTGTTCCATACTCACAGTGTCAAGGACGGTACTACTGGGTGTAACAACGGTCACCTTGATATCAGTACTTTGATCAACAACCTCAAACGTGACTTGATAATTAATTTCATGGAATTTAAAATCGTAAGATTCTGGTAGATACATCATTGTTCTACCCGCAGTGATAGTAACATCCATATTTTTGAATTGGACAGTCGCAACATGGCCCGCCAATGGCAGCTTGTCCTTGCCATAGACTTGCCGAATGGTATTACCTAAATGAGACGATGATATCTCTACGGTAATATTGCCAATACCAGTTCTACCGGTTGCATTGGCGCCGGTTACATCCCACATCCGGATTTTTATGCCTAATGAATCAGAGAATGCGATCGGCCACTCTTCATGATCGATCACCAACCCGGCGTCATTCAAGATCGGTTTTAGCGGCGCATTGTAACCAAAAGGTCGCGCCATGGCGCGAAATGCATAGGCGTGAAAATTCCCATCCGGCGCTGCCCTGACGCCCGCCATAGCGGCAGGCAGCGATCTTGCCAGACGGTCGTCAAAGATCGCGCCTAGCTGCAGCCCATTATCCGCCCCATTACCAAAAGCGCTGCTCAGATCACGCACCAGGTTAAGCGTATTGCGCGGCGGTTGCGAAGCGGTTTTTACCAGTCCTAGTAATGTTTGTTGAAGAGGGTCTGTGTTTTGGATTACGCCAGGCTGGCCGGCGCTCGACCCGCCGCCCGCGGCAGCCGCAGCGGATTCAAGCATCAAAGATGATGCCCGAATCGCCTGCAAACCCTGGTGAGCGGCATCCAATTTCTCAACCATTCCACCCAACCAGGGGGCCAATTTTGAATATTGTTCACCAACCGCCATCGCCTGCTCTTCAGAAATTTTTGCAAGGCTTTCGTGCACACTTTGGGTGGCTGCTTCAATACTTAAATTCGGGGACTTCAGGTCAGATACAAGCCCGGTCAACTGTCCGATCACCCTTTGAGCCATCTCGGTACGGGCCTTGCTCCGGTCAGCGCTGGGTTTGACATCGATATAACTTTGAGCTACCTCGATCACTGCCCGGACGTCCAGCGGCTGCGAGGCAACCACAATGGCAGCCTTTTGGTATTGATTCGATGGGTTAAAAGTAACCAAGGTGCGGTCCCTGGCCGGGTCAGGCATGACCTTGTCCAGGTGGTACACGTTCAGGACCAAACCTTCACCCAATAAAATGGCATCGTTGTTTTTAAGATTTGTGCTGATTCCTTTAATATACAGGCGTTCGGGCTCCTGCCGGCCGTTCCTGAGGACCGAATAAACCGTTTGCTGCTGGCTCTGCCTGGGTTTGAGCCTGTTCCAGGTGAAACGAGCATCGAGCGCCTCGTCATTTTCAAACACTTGCGGCAATTCACCCGGGCCTGGCACCGTCTGCGCCTTGATCTCGCGCGGCTGAATCGTGACTTGGTGGTTTTTATCGAGTTCGAGCGCCAGGAATACGCTGGCAGAAACACCCGGCCGCAGAGTATAGCCGATCATCCGGGCCAGTTCAAGCACCGAGCGGCGCTCAATCGCTGTTCCTAAAAAGCCCTCGTTGGCAATTCTTTCCTGGTAAAAACTGAGCACATCCGCGATGGTGGCCCAGCAGTCCAACAGCGCGATGCCTGGATCGCTGCCGGCGCGTGTTGTCAAGGCGCCAAGTGGATACGTGGTAACCAGCCTGGCCGCATCATTCGGGTCTGAAACTCCAATCGCCATATTAGACAGGCGGGCCTTCATCGTTTCAAGAAAGCGGGCATGCGTGCCCACCCTGTAATTCAACGCTGAAAGTCCTGGCCGGTTGGCCTCGTTGGCAGGTGTCAGGCTTTGAGTGCCTTCACAGCAATCACAATTTTGATCTTCCATTTTTTACCTCCCGCCAGCCATCACGAGTGCGAATCGGCCTCGCTCCGGGAAATCTGGGTCACTATCGATTTGACCGATCTCGAACGGCCCAAACGGCAGAACACCATTTTCAATCTCATGGTTTGGCGCCTCAAACAAGCGCTGCAGCCGTGTCACTTCCACGCTGTTTACACCTTCCACGGCCTGGGCCCGCGCGATAATCCGACTCAGATAAATATCTTCTCCAAAAGTCAGCCGGTCCGGGTGAAAGAAACCAGGATCACCTTTCCTCATCAAACCGCTGCTAAATACATCAAGCAGCGCCGCTTTGACATGTCCGCGCAAAAAACCGGGTGATACGCACACATTTAATTCAATATCTAGCGGGACATAGCGCGCTTTTTCTACTCTCAGATCATGACCAATCCGGCGGTAATGATTGAGGCAATCACAGACATCCTGCTCCAGCCCAAAACTTTCAGCCTCAGTTCTGAACGGGTCAAGCGCTACATCGACCTCATCCCAACTACCGTTCCAGGCCAGGCTGGCTGTGGCGCGCTGGATTTCAGGCTTGAATTCACGCATCGCTATATTGGCATAATCATCGGCAATCACAGCCCGTTCGATCTGCTTGCGGAAGGTAAAAGGAGCATATAACTTGGCTTCGGAAATGGGCTCCGCATCCAAGCCACTGGTAGCCGGCAGCGGGTTTCGAGCTGCCAGCGAAGCCCCGTTCAAGTTGTAAACCGTGTGCTTAAGAGCCTCTGCCCCCAGATTGCCACGCGAGCCATTGCCTAATCGGTAAGTTGCATAAAAACTGGAACCGGCCTGAGGTTGTTCACCCAGGTCGCCGTTCCCAAACCGCAGGTTTGCCACCCCATTATTGTCCACCTCGACCACAAAATGCAGGTCATCCGGACCGCTGCTAAGCAGGTCAAAGCGAGGCAGCCAGGTACGAAGCAGGGCTTTTAGATCGGCGCTCACATCATCCAACAGGTTCTGCGGCGCATCTTGACCATCCGACAATTGGGCCAGGTTTCGCTGGGTCTTAAGGCTGAGCTTACCAAATAGCATCTCGTCAAATGGGTTATGCGAAACGCGTAAACGCTTCACCAGATCGGACGAGTCTGCCACATCACTCATCTTGAAAAGGGGTATCAACCCTCCTTGCCCATCTGGAGCACTCGGCACCTCATCCAGCCAGATTTGGGGCAGCGCTGAACGTGGATCCTGCTTCTGCAGCCCCTTGGCAGAAAGAGAGGCGAACCTGGTGCTGAGTGACCTTTCTGGAGAATTTTTGTGAGAGTGCTTATGCCCGGGCCGTCGAGAAGAACCATTTGCGGGAAGATCCTGTCGGTAAGTCATCCCCGGGAAACTTATTCTAGGGTTATAACGTCCTGCAATGAAAATTTCATCTGCCGGGTGGCCCTCGCAATCACAATTCGCCGATTTTGATCCTGCCAATTGACCAACGTCAAGCGGTACCGTACCAATTTCTTGCGGCGGCCTTATCGTGCGTCCATGGTCTACCAGTAAAACATTTGCACGTGCCAGGGTGATATTCTGTATATATTCGCACCCCGGCGCGGAAGTAACCGCCGAAAGGCACAGCGCGAATGGCAGGGCATCTTCCGTTTGCCACTCAATTTCGACCACGGGTGTGGGCAGGTCTGCCGAATAATCACCCGTCGGCACTACCAGGCTGGATGGATTGGTATTTATGCTCTGGTTCCGCGGGTCACTTATCATCACCAATTGATCATGGTTGAGAGTAACCTTCGTCAGGCGCACCGCTATACGGTGCGATGGATCGGCATCGGCGAACTTGCCAGTTTTTGGTCCTATCACTTCCTCAAAAATCAATACATCCCCGGCCTGCAAATTTAATGCACGCTCCAGTTCCGGGTTGGCCGGTTCTTGAGCCTTTTGCCTGGCTACTGACTTGGATTTGCCCGCCCTTGCTTGGGGAACGCTGCCGGTCGTATTCGTTGACATTGGCAGGGTCGCAGGAAGGACATAATGGTCGAGCAGGGTTGCGCTGGTAGTTGCTCGCAACAGACAGCACTCGCGCTGCCCCCATGTATAAAACTGGATTTCATTGCCTGCCTGGCGCAAGGTAAACTTGGAACGGGTCACGGGTTCAAAAACTTCATAGGCATCGGGCGGGATCTGTCGAAACTGGTCTGCAGAAAGCAGCTCGCGCTGGTCAGGTAGGCTTGAGTCGAGCATCGCCAGGAAGAAGATCTCCTGCGGATCAATCTCAAGCACATCCGTCCCAAGCAAGCTGAGCGCCAGCCAGGCGCGGGCATTGCAACCTTCATGCAGGTAATAATCTACCAGGCGAGCATGCCGGCGCACCGAGATGCGCTGGCGGGCTGTATCCAGGTAAGATTCGGTTGCCACGGCATCCTGGTAATAACTGAGGTGATCTCCGGCATAGGACAGCAGTTCCACCAGGGTGATCCCCAGGTCAGGCGCGTGGCGCTCTTTCCAATCCGGCATGATCAAAGCCAGGCGGTCGAGTAAAAGTTGGCGAAAACTAGCATAATCCTTAGCCAGGTAATTAATATCGGGCTCGTCCAACACTTCAGGCGGGCAGGGATTCTGCGAGGCGCAGTCCAGATCACTCGGACAATCCACCTTGAATGAGAACTCCGCATGATCATAGAACGGGTCGATTCCTTCCACACCCACCAGGCACAGGGAATAAGTGGAAAAATCTCCTGCTTTATCCAGGCTGATCACCAGGTAATCGTCTGTTTCTGCGCTACCTTCAACATGTGGGTCAACATCCAAAACCTTAATATCCCTTACCCGTCTGCCGCCTTCTATCCTAACTGTCTTATTCAGCGAAGGCCCATTGGTCTGCAGGGAAACCGGCAGTTTACCGATAAAATACGCCAACAATGTCTTTCCATCATCGCTGACTTCAACATAATCCAGGCCGTTCATATCCGGCTTGCCATCCTTATCGAGATGGGCGCGCACCAACGCGCGGCGCTGATCGTTCCGGCATTCTCTGGTCATATTGTCATTAGTAGGAGCATGCTCTCCGTGACGTGGCAATCTGGTCATGAGGAAATCCTCCTTGTCAACTGGCTAGTACGCACTTCATTTGTGCGCCGCACAACATAACTCAACGTAATGTGCAATTCCGCCCCATCATTGAGAACTTCGAGTGATCGCAGTTCGATCAGATCGCCCAACCAGCGGTTCAACCCAGCTTGTATAGTGAACTGTAAGGCGGATGCCAGCTCAGGTCTGTTTGTCGTATAGATCAGCTGCTGCAAGCCGCTGCCAAAATCAGGGCGGTTGAGACGCTCACCAGGGTTTGTAAAAATAAACTGCTCGATCATTTCACGGATATGACCATCATTGTCGCTTTCGGCACTGCGACCACGTCCATCGATATGATATGGGAAAGCAATATTCATAATGACCTCATTGGCCTGTCACACGGGTTTGTGTCTGAACGATCATTAAAGGTGTGCCAGTAGGCACGCAAGTGGCCTGGCTGTCAAACAACAACAGCGGCTGCCCATTAGATATGACCCGCGTTGCGGAGCTGACAAACTGGGCGGTTACACAAGGTCCGTTTGCGGCTGGCGGAGGGGGCAGCGCACAGCCAGCAATCACATACGGCCCGCTCATTGTTACAGTTGGCTGACCCGAAACCGTTACACGCGGGTTGGGCACGGTAGCCTGGGCCTGGCCACCATGCGAACATAAAACCGTCGCGCCGACATGCAGTAAAAAACCAGGCATAATTCACATCACCGTAAGGGCGCCGTTGTTGACTGTCACATTCGGGCCAACCAGGGTGATTGAGGCGCCTTTGCCATTATCGATATAAATACCTGAATCGTTGACAACTATCGATGCGCCAGTCGTGCTTTTAAGAATGATGCCGCCGGTTGCCGGGGAAGGCGGCATATCGCTAATCATGATCTTATGCTGCAGCAGCGATTGGAAGACGATATTCGGATCTGCCGGATTGCCGGAAGTACCGTCCGAAGGGACATCCGACGGCCCGCCCCAGCGGCAGCCAGTCCAAATGGGGTAATCCGGGTCCCCATGCTCAAACTCAACCCACACACCAGCACTGACTGGCGGAACAAGATAGATGCCCATCGGCGGCCCGGTCGGCCCCGATAAGGGCACACATGGTTCGGCCCAACTGGATGGGATGGAGCCTAATACATCCGGAACGCTGAGCATCAACCTCCCACGCTGATCGGGATCGATGTTATTCAGCACAGTTCCGCGGTATTTGCCGTAATATACATTGTTGGACGCGTTGACTGTCATGAAATAATCCTGGTACTCGCCTGAAGTAAATCGAATCTAAATTTATTCTTTCTTAACATAAAAAGTGTTTTACTGCCATGCTGAAGAACTGCCGCTTTTTAATAAAATTTCACTTGCTTATAGCCTTATTCTCATTGCGATAGTGCCCGTTCTAGCAGGGCCGAGGAGCGTGCTCTCCGCGACGTGGCAATCCGATCTACATGCCCAAATTTTTTTGAATATTTCGTATCCTTGGTAAATAATCCTTGCTGCATTCACGCTAATCCAGATAATCACAGTTAAGCTGGAATTACCACTGGCGTAAGAGAAATAAGACCATCACGCGAAAGAGTAAAATTTTGTTTATATTCTCCGCGCTTCAAATTGTGAGTTACGCTTTCAACGTAATACAAGCCGTCATAACTCGGGCCGGCGCCTCGCACCCCCACATACATGCGCGACCGCAGGATCCAGCCATAGCGTAAAACACTCAGCGAGCCACTTGCAGTGACCGAATCCGCCCCTTTGCGAATCAGCCCAAAGACGCGTTTGGCCGCCTGGTCAGGTTCGAGGTTGGCCAAATCTTCCGACAGCTTGATCTTGGCAGGTGGTATCGACCGCACCGTCAGCGGAGGCTTGAGGATATCGATGCCCGGAAGTGGAATGGGCAGCGGTATCTTCTTGGTAACCGGATCCATGATCGTCACCACGGTGGTTTGCTTGGAGAGGCCATTAAGTGTGAAATTGAGCGATTCAACATTGGTCTGCCAATCCATGTTCACATTTAGCGCAGGCTGGGGCACTGGCAAGCGTTCATCTGGCCCGAAGTAAGCCACACTGCTGTACGGCAATGGGCCAGGTTCAATAAAAAAGGTATAGCCGGTCCTCGCCGCGATACTCTTGATATAAGTCAGGTCAGTGGTGGTCTGTGTATCAGTACCCTTATTTGGCGTGCGCGCATTATCGGCATTCGGCGGAATCACCACAGGTATAATGCCGTAAGCTGCGTATTTGCTCAACATGGTCATCAGCTTGGCCGAATCAGGCATTCCTGGATAGGGGATCTTAATCTCCATCACATCCATCAATACGCTCAAATCCTCGCCTGTGACCGTTAATGTGGACTGTCCGGGCTGGTTACTGGGCGAGATCTGGTGCTGGGTAACCACACCATCACATAACACGCTGGGCATGCCCTTGTACGTGACGATCACGATCACGCGTGTCGCCATCGGATCCAATTGGCCGGCAGAGATTAAAACCTGCAGCGGTGATATGTTACCGATCGTAAAGCTGAGTTGAAACCCTGTCCTATCGCGCCCCGAATTGACCTGAACGCTCACCAGCGCTTCAGTCAATGGCAGAGGCGCTGGGATGGGAGTTTCCAACGGCCCGATCAGCAGGGTCAGAATAATACCGTCAAGCATTCGGTATCCCAGGAATACCTTCAGGCAAAGTGATGCGGATCCGGCGGCCAGGTTCCTCAAGTTCTTCAGGTATCATGACGGGGTTGGCATCACAGATGCGCCAGAATTGTTCAGCATCGCCAAGATAGCGCGCGCTGATATTATCCAGCCGGTCAGCCTGGCTGACTTCGTGTTCCTGCAGCAGTGTAAAGCGCTCAACAGCCGGCAGAAAACGGCGGCGCAGGTAACGAATGGTTTTGCCATCCGGGGTTTCAAAACTGGCTGTTTCGGTCGATGAATAACGACTGGTAAGTTGAAATGCCATCTTCGCCTCTCAAGCTGTTTATAAGTTCAAGGATGTGCCGATGTTGCCAATGCTGTTAAAAACATTGCTGGTAGCCATGATTTCCTTGGTAATGTGGTGCACCAGGAACAGCGCGCGCGCCGGGCTAAGCATCGGCAGATCCTGGTAACTGAGCACCGAAAGTGACAGATCCACTTTCGCGCGCAGCGGGTTGAGCATCGTGTCGTAGGCTTCCTCGGTAATGCTGAAGCTGGTCAATCTGACAGGCAGCACCCGCGATGGTCCCCACACAAACAGGATCATCGGGCTGTCAACCGGCATGATTTCGATACTGCCAAGTGAAGCCAGGATGTCATTGGCAACCACCGAGAGCACCTTGGGATACAACATCATTTCCAACGCCGCCAGGGTAGGGTGAATCCCCAACGTAACCGCCAGTGGGTTGGCCTGTTCGAGCTGGTCAGCCGCATCGATCTCGATGTTAAGAGTGATGGTTTCCTTCGGCGCACCCGTCAACCGCATCGCCTCGCCGCGCTCGCCTTCCTGACTGACTGCCCTGGCCTCGAGACGGCGGGTCATCGTATCCGGGTTATATTGGAAAACAACCACGCTGGCGAGCGGATTGAGCGGGTCAATGCCGATCAGGGCGCCTTTGATGATGCGGGGGGAACCTGGGAACGATGACATGGGTGAGAACTCACTTTTTGTGATAACTATTAATGATCAATTTCAATCGGGATGCCGAAAATACGGATATTAGGGTCGTTCTACCTAAATTAAGGTGGTGGGCCCATGTCCGTGCCAACCCCAATTTTCGGTGCAATATTCACCTTTGGAGCAGCGGCAGCCTTGGCGTCCTTTTCGTCCTGGAGAAGTTTCTTATATTCGTCCGCAGTTAATACCTTACCATCCCGCATGAGCACATCGATTGACATGGCTTCAACTGTGCTCTCATCGCCCTTCCCGCGCGTCACTCGCCGGCGGATGATATCCCTGCGGCTGTTGCGATACGCCCGGCGGACCGTCGGGCTGGGAGAATCGTTAACAATCCGGATGCTAGGATCACCAAAAAAATCGCGCAGGAGCTCTTCTTCAGATTGAATACCGAGACCATGAGCCCGTTGAAATTCGGCGTCAGTGAAGGTGTCGCTTCCGATGCGGTGTGCATAATTGGATGTGACCGAGCGCTCGCGCAAAAAATGCACCAAAACAGATTGAAGCCCAAGATCATTACTGGCCAACAAATCATCAATATCCACATAGCCAGAATTAAAGGCATCGACATCGACCTGGGCATGGAAACCAGCTGACTTGGTTCCCAATAAGCCATGCCGGTTGGTCAGGCGCAAGGGTACAAGTGCGTTCTGGTCAATAAAACCCATCATTTGAGTATCAAAAAAACCGGGTGTAGCTCCTTCCTTTTTGATGTAAGTCAGTTCCTTACCGGTCATTGAATAGGTTAACGCCTGCGACATGCCGTTAAGCCGGTCAATTAATTCAGGGAGCCGGGCAAACCCGGACTGTTCCCCGCGACCTACATCACGCATTTCCACTTTTCTCTGGAGCGATGAGCCAATACTCGCCGCTAAATGCGGATTTGCGGAAGGACCGGCGATCGTTTGAGCCGCGCTTTCGGCCTCCATCTCGGCGGAACTTCCGGCCGGACCCAGACCGATTGTGCTGGGATTGCTGGTATTCCCATTTTGCTGTACAACATGCGATAATTCGTGCGCCATCAACCTGCGCCCGGCGCTAGTCCCTGGCGAATATTGCCCGGTACCAAAGACGATTTGCTCACCAACCGTAAAGGCAGCTGCATTGACGGACCTGGCAGATTCTGCCGCGCGCGCATCTGAATGAATCTGCACATGGCTGAAATCGTGCCCAAAACGCGGCTCCATAAAGGTGCGTGTCTCTCTATCCAACGACTGCCCAGGTGAATGCAGCACAGAATATACAATCGAAGGAATTTCTTTCATTGGCTCAGAACTGATTGCCGTGCGCTGCAACACTCCGGATGGCACAGGAGTAATCGATGAACCACTGGAAGAAATATGTTGAAGATTTGAAGAATCTTTCATTTGGTTTCTCCGATATTAATCACGATTCCCAATAATTTTATAAATCGAACAATCTTCATACAGAAGTTTGTCAGGCTGTTCTGGTTTCAATTTGACATGAAACCAGTTCCTGCTCATTGCTCGCAAAATGGGAATGCAGGGCATTCATTTTGTGTTTCCAATTCCACTGTAAACAGATTGGGCAATTTGGATGCCCAATTCGGCCGGGCTGCTGCCGGGTGACAACTGCATCGGGCCGGCTTCCAGGTTGCGCAATACTCCACCACTCTGCAGTCCCGAAGAAAGGCCTTGTTCCGTCAATAGGCGCGTTAATTCGGCTTCAATAGCGGTCTGCAGAAGCATATTCTGACCGCGTTCAAGCTGCAGTCCATCCAAAATCAGGCGCTCAATGTGTAAATTTATGTTCATAGGTTTCCATCACCATCAGCGATAATGCCGGTTCCAGCAGGGCCGGTTCAGACACCAGGCATGAGCTGGAACTCCGCTTCGTTGATCTGCTTATCCAGTTTGCGGTATTCGCTTCGAATAGCAGAGAGTACCACCGGCATGCTGACCTTTGAATTGTCCTGCGCCGCCATAAAAGCCGCGTTTAGCGCAATGCTGTGAATATTTCCACCAGTGATATTGAAGCGTGCCAGACGATCATAATCCAACTCTTCGATAGGCGTTTTCGCAGGGAAAACCTTTTGCCAGATATTTTTACGCTCATTTGGACCAGGAAATGGAAAATTAACAATGAAACGCAGCCTTCGCATAAAAGCCGTGTCCAGCGCGGATTTCATATTGGTTGCCAGGATGGCCAGTCCGCGGTAGGTCTCCATCCTTTGCAGCAGATAATTAACTTCAATATTGGCATACCGATCATGGCTGTCCTTTACCTCGCTGCGCTTGCCAAACATAGCATCCGCCTCATCGAAGAACAGGATTGCCCCGCCGTCCTCGGCGGCATCAAATAACCTGCGCAGGTTCTTCTCTGTTTCGCCGATATATTTACTGACCACCGCTGAAAGATCGATCCGGTAAAGATTTAATTTCAGTTCGTTCGCGATCACTTCAGCCGCCATGGTTTTACCGGTACCGCTCTCGCCAGCAAACAAAGCGCTAATACCCATTCCGCGGTTCATTCTTTCAGCAAAGCCCCAATCTTCGTACACCGTTTGGCGCTGCCCAACCTGGTGGGCAATTTGATGCAGCAGGTTGGCTTGTTCCACTGGCAGCACCAGGTTATCCCAACTCTCTTTTAGTTCAATCCTCTGGGCCAGAGCGTCCAACCTTGGGCGGGTCGCGGTACAGCATAGTTCCCATAATCTGGCCCCAAGCATTGTCAAGTTGGCGTCTGACCCGTCAACCGCCAACTTGACAATCTGCGAAATACTGGTTTCATTCAAGTTAAATTGAGCGGCAAGCTGCCTGACTCCCAAACTTGACCTCATTTCCGTGCTGCCCTGCGAATCGACCAAGAAATACCTTGCCAGTGCAGATTCCCAAAGTTCTTGTTGTTCAGCCGTGCTCGGCTTATCGATATCGACTGAAAAATTTGCGCGGGAGAGCTGTGTCCAATTTTCACGCGTACCCAGCAAAAGAATGCCATCTGCCCGTGAAATAAACCTTTGGATCAATCCAAATGATCCCTGATTCCCTGCTCCATCAGCCCCACCCAATTCTTGGACATCCAGATAGAGCGCCACCGGATTCAGTGCACTCTCACGCTGCCATAAACGCGCCAGAGTCTCAAGGTCACTCAGCTGCGCCGGCAAGTTTTCGGCTGCCAGTGTATACACTTTCAAGCCCAGCGCCTGAGCAGCCTGCGCTGCTACCAACTGTTTGCTGATTGGGTCCGGCCCCAGCAGTTGGGCAATCGGCAGCTGGCTGGATTCCGCATCGTGTTCAGCAACGCTGTTTTGCCAATGAGCGATAATGGCATCTGCCGCGGCCTGCTGCGAAGGTGGCAGCTGCAGGACCTTAGATAAAGGAGAAAGCAGGATAGACAAACGGTCATCCAGGCCGCTCATCCCCTTTAAATAATTGACAATCCGTTCATCGGCGCGCACAGCGCTGGTGGTCAGCGGCTGCGCCCCAGGTTGGTTGATCTCTACCAGGCGCCAGTATCGAAGCGGGCGGTCCGCTGCCAAAGCATCCCAGGCAGGGTCATCAAAAAGCGCCATAGCCAACGCAAAAGTCGCGTAGCGGGCATTTGGATCGGCTTGCGCCCGCGCACATAAACCCGCAATCCGCGTGTCAAGTTCGAGCGCTGCGCATAATAGCAGCACATTTTGCTCGAATGGTGTCAAACCCAGGCGCTGCCCTAATTCCTCCAGCGCCGGGGCCGGCTCCATTTGGGCAGCTGATTCGCGCGCAGCCTGAGCCATTTTCAATCTTTCCTGGGTGGCGCTTACCGGCGGCGCATCGCTCTCGAGTGGAGTGCTTATCATTCCAACCGGGCGGCTGAATAACTGCTGCCAGAAAACCGAAGACGATACTCCCGGTTCCTGCACGAGACCAGCACGGCGATTTATCGCAGTGGGCATTACCAATCCCGGTGCGCTTCCCATTTCATCAAATAATGCCTGTGAATTTGAGGAAATCATCATCTCCAGCTTGAGCCGCAGCCAGGCTAGTGAACAGGAAAGATAATTCGTATTACCGTCGAGCCAGGTTTGTGCGTTCATGTCAGGTTGATTTGCTGTGAATCGTCAAACTTCGGATGGCTGGGATCGCTGCGGTCAATAAACGGGCTATCGACCCCATCAACCCTCAACCGCAGGCGAAAACTGCCGGCGGCGATGGCGGTTAATGCGAAGCTGAGCGTATCCGTCTTGGCAATATGCGCACCGGCTGCTACTTCCCTGCTGCCCAATATCAGCGAGACGCTTTGTTCAGGAAGGACGTCCGGGGTACATTTGATACTCAATATCACATTCCCCAATCCGTTTTGCACATTGCTCCGGACGACGTTGATCGGAGCGGCTGGGGGAATGGGTAAAATAACTGCGTTGATTTGCAAGATCTTTGGCGCAATAAATAATGCCAGTTCATTGCTCTCCTCCATCTCGAGTGGTTTCCCATTTGGAGACACCTGGGCTGAAACTGCATACAAACCCGCCGGGTAATAGATCCCAGGCAAGTGCGGAATAGTCAGCTTGATTGTTTGGTCCGTGCGCTGCGCTGCCAGCACATCCGCCCGGATCGGGTTCGGCAGCCGCTTATTAGAGAACAAAACACTCACGGTCACCTGCGACGAATTACCCTTATCCCCTGCCAGGCTGTGTCCGTTCAGAATTATCTGATCATTCATCTGGGCACTGACCTGATTTTTCGGCAGGTCGATCCGCTCCAATGATGCAAATGGGGATACCAGGTCGGATTGCGCCTGAGGACCCTGGTCTTGCGGTCCCTGAGAAAGAACAGGCAGCGCAGAACGGGTGGCCTTACTGGCCTGGATCAACACAACAGAGATCTGGTATGCAGCGGTTGGCCGGTATCGCGCCTGTGTAGCCGTCCACAGCTTTGATACTTCCTCTGTGGAAAGGCTCTCAGGACTGATTTTTATCAATTCAACCTGTTCTGCCAGGTCAGTAGTCGACAACATTTGCAAACCAGCTGGAAGTGTTACACCGTTTGGCAACGCTGGTTTGAGGGTCGCGTTGATCATCGCACGCGTCAAAACCGGGTTTTCATGCAGCACTTGCATCGCATAGCCCAGCAACGCCTCAGCATGGAATTCAGCATCACCATAAGCGGTCACTAGATAATGCAAGTCAAGCGCCAACGGCGGGTTGGTCAGTCTTCCACCTGCTGCGTAGTCCCGTGATGGCAATCCGACATTCCTCCAGCCAATGTTGGGTGTCACGTGATAAAGGAAGATGTTAATTTGGCCCTTCTCCTTGTCACCGGTCAAAACCCTATCAGGAGGCCAGGCGGTTACACTGATACCTCCTACTGCCGAAAGGTCATGGTCAGCCAGCCCGTTATTTAATAGGTCTTTCAGAACGGCGGTCACCGCTGCGATTGCAAACGCGCTGCTCATTGACTGCCTCCCTGCCTTTGGCGCAGGTATTCATCCAAACTCATCGTTGCAGCCAAAGGTGTAGTTCGTTTTACTGGGGCATTGGCTGGGCTGGCTTTGATCTCAATATGGCCAATCGTGACATAAATGCTCGCAGGTTCTGAATTTCGTCTCTGCGCCTGTATCGATGCAATTTTGGATTGAAATTCACCAGAAGATTGGCTCGACTCAATCCTTGGTGAAATTTGTTTGACGGGTATTAACCCTGTTCCCGCGATAGTCCCGGTTCTAGCACGGCCATGAGAATAACTCTCATCTTGATCCCTGTTTTGCTGAGCAGGCAACTCATGCTCAACCGCCTGGTTGAGGGAGACCTTTGCAGAGCTGACAGTTACCCCGGCAGAATTCTGTTTCGATAGTACCGGTTCTAGCAAGGACGCAGCGCTGTGTCCCTGGCCACGAGACACGAGACTTTCCGGCCTTAAAGGAGGGTTTAATGTTCCTCCCAGGCTTTTGTTTTGGCGCGCATCCTGTTCGCCAGTCCGTATCGGTTCGTTTTCCAAACTCTTCGAGCTTTCCACTCTTTTCGTTCCACTGGCTGGGATATGTTGAGTCGTTTGGTCGTCTGACCTGAGCCAAGAATCGTTACCAGTGTTTTCTGTCAAATGCCTGTCTTCGCGCCTTGTACTGGGAACCAGAGATGGAGCCTGCGGTAGGGACGCAACGCTGCTGCGTCCGTCCACGGCCAAAGACTGGATCATCTTAGGCATTAGCGCTGTTAGATGGGCTTCTTTATCATCACTGCGGTAATTTTGGGCACTTTGCCATCCTGCTCTGCGATTCATTGGGTTTTGAATGACTTCGCTTGCATTGGAGAGTGTTTCGGTCTCATCCAAATCAATATCCATCAATTCCTGGTTCAACCTGGGCAGAGTGTCGCGATAATCCCGGTTCCCGAACGAGGCAGTCATAGAAGGTTCAAAAGTGGAAGCCAACCGCGGTCTTAATACACCTGCACCCGTATCATTATTCCGAGCATCGATCCCATTTGGCGCGTTCCACGGTAGTCCTGATTCCCTCGGTGGGGACGCAACGCTACTGCGTTCGGCCACTTCACGGATAGCTCGTGTGTATAAACTGCTTAGAAAATCTTTCTGCATGGCTACCCGATCTGTTCCAAATAGAATTGACGCCGCATTGGGCTGAGAGCCAGGATGTCTGCCTCACACCAACCATAATTACTGGCAATCTTGTGCACATCACCCAGCAGGCGTATCGCCCAAGCGTTGATTTCAATCCACAAAGTTGAAATGATATCGAATGGAGCAGACCACTGCCAGGCGCAAGCCGGGCAGGATAACTCTATCTGTATATCAGCCTGCGGATCATTCTGCGCCATCTGATTGGAAACACTCTCCACCACCTTGTCAGGCAGGTCAACAACAGCAATCGGCCTTCCGCCTTGAGTGGCCTGCTGTACGCATCTTTCCAGCAGGGTTTGGCGAGCCTGCCTGGCTGTCGGCAAGTTCGCGATCGCAAGCATATCAGCGCTGTTTGGCAGCCGGAACTGGATATCGCAATCTTCGACAGTCAAAGTGTACGGTAGGAACGCAGCGCTGCTGCGTCCGGCTACCTCCACGGCCATCCGCTCAAACAAATGGGCTGGTTTCGGCTCGGACGAGCGCATTTGTGCAAGATCAAGCGCCAATTCCAGCTTCTCTCCGCACTGCGGACAGGAAGTCACGCAAGTGAGATGCCTGCCAAATAAAGCCTCGCGGATCTCCATCAACCTGATATCACGTTCTCCAACGGGCAGCGCTTTAATTTGTTCAAGCGAGGCTTCGAGATGGATGCTGGCCAATAAGTTGATGGCGCGTTGAAGCGGGCGTTCATTCAAGCTTCGCTCCCATACGTCAAGCAGATCACTGGTCGTCAATACGCTGTCCATTGCATCAATCCAATTTTTAAACTGTCAGGGTCGGTTCGCTGGGTTCAGGAACTTCAGCATCCCGCTCCCAACCTTCGTTTTCAAGCTTGATATGCTGAATGGCGACTGCATTGGCGTTAGCATCCAGGTCAGGCATGGCCTGATACTCAGATACCCAACAACGAAAAACCTTGTAGGCAATCGCCAGTTGGCCGGCTTCATTGTACATTTCGATCGTAATATCTTTTCTAAAATCCTTAAGCGACACTTCAGAGCCTAAACCAGCCTGGAAGTTCCACACCTTGCTGGCCCACTGCTCAAATTCCCGATCGTGAGTAACCCCGCGTTCGAGCGTAATCGCTTCAAACTCTGTCCTGCCCGGTGATTTGCGTGTGCTGCTCGGATCGCCGCCTTCGCGGTGTTTGACCACTTCTGTTGTACGCTTGAGTGACCCGACCTTGCTGATACCGGCTACATATTTGCCATCCCACTTTACGCGGAATTTAAAATTTTTATATGGATCAAAACGCTGTGGATTAACGCTAAACTGAGCCATGTCTGCCTCCTATGCCTGAATCTGGCCAGCCAACTGTTGAAGCTTGATGATGACAAACTCAGCGGGCTTTAGCGGGGCAAAGCCGACGACCACGTTGACGATGCCCTGATTGATATCGTTTTGAGTGGTAGTTTCTTTGTCGCATTTCACCAGGTAAGCATCGCGCGGCGTGCTGCCTTGGAACGCACCCTGCCGGAACAGGTTGTGCATGAAAGCGCCCACATTGAGACGAACTTGGGCCCAGAGAGGTTCATCATTTGGTTCAAAAACTACCCATTTAAGACCACGATACAGGCTTTCTTCGATATAAAGCGCCGTCCGTCGTACAGGAATATATTTCCATTCATCCGCGAGCTGGTCCGCCCCGCGCAATGTACGCGAACCCCACACCACTCTCCCTGCAACCGGAAAAGCGCGCAAACAATTGATGCCGAGTGGGTTCAGTTCGCCATTTTCATCATCCGTCAGCGGCACACTTAATTGCGGCACACCAGCCAGGGTCGCATCCAAACCAGCCGGCGCCTTCCAAACACCGCGCTGTGAATCGGTGCGGGCAAAAATACCGGCTACTGCCCCGGATGGCACAAATTCTTCAACCTGGTTGCCGCGCTTCGGATTGCCCTGTTTAAGACGTGGGAAAAACAGGGCTGCATTCTTGCTGCGCGTACCGACATAATCGGTGTTGGCATCCGAGAATTTTTGCTTGGCCAGGGTCTTGGACTTCCAATCGCTGGGAGGATCAACCAGCAGCATGGCGCGGCGTTTCTCGCAATAAATTGCTGCATCTGAAATCAGGCTGACATCCACATCACCGCTCAATGTGTAAGGTGGGATGCTCAAAATGTTAAAAAGTCCATCAATAGAATACAGTTGTTCAAGCGCATATAACCCAGTTTTATTAGTTTCAGCCAGGTTGGGTGTAAAGTCATCCGCCTTTGTAAGCTTTATCCCATCCGAAACAGACGCCTCCATATCAGAATAGGCTGTAATTAGAGCTGCCTGGGCAGTCGTAATGTTTTGAGGAACTTGCGGATTGGCATTCTTGGCGGTCGCCAGCGCAGCCTCAGCAGTAGTAATTGGATCGGAGGCAGCCGTAATCGATGGCAAGGCATTCTGCTGGTTGAGATCGGTCACGGTTGAGTTCCAATGCACAAGATTAGATTCGGCCGCCAGGACTTTGTCCACCCGCCGCGCGCTGTCTTTATAGGAAACATTCAAGAAGCGCTCAGTAGTTTGACTGGCGCCCACATCCTTGACCGTCAAATTGAACAAATCATTTACCGTCAATCCCATGCTCGCGGCAACATCCGGGGACGCATTGGTTGTCACTATTGCCCGCAAATTAGCACCCCATTTTCCAGGTGAAACCGAAATGAGCTTTAACCCGCCAGCCGCAAGGATGGCATTAGGGTGATTTGGGGGGATGGCATTCGCACCCGCCGGATCTTCGTGGTAAAGCCGCACAATCACGGCCTGGCTGCCGCCGTTCAGGTAGAAGTCGCGGACGGCATAACCGAGCGAACTATCAACCCACAAGCCGCCAAAGATGCGTTCAAAATCGCCGAAGTTATTGATGGTTGTTGCTTCGTTGACTGGGCCTCGCAAGGTCCGGCCAATAAAAGCAGTAACCGCGGTCGCCACTCCAGTGATGGTGCGGACACCGCTCGAAATTTCTTCGACATAAACGCCAGGATATGTAGGTGCTACTGGCATGGTGAACCTCCTATTTGAATTGAATTCTTGAAAATATTCCCAACTCACCAAATTTTCGAGGTGAGCTGGGTACGGTATTTCTTACTACAAATTTCTCGTGTTGTTACCTTGAAATATTATTTACTCGCCTTTAAGAACAATGCTGCGCTTATAAAACATTTCCCGACCCGGTTCTGTTAATATTCCGACAATAGTCCCGGTGTCTGCGATAGTGCCGAGTTTAGCACGTCCAAGAAAAGAAACCATCTCTTTCACCAAATCCATTAGCCTACTGAAATGAATGAAATTCGATTTTCACCACTTACATCCAATTATATAAACAGTATATATGCCCAGCGTGTCGCCAGCGTGTCGTATAACCGATTATTCTTATCTATTTCACATATTTTGTCAGAATATATTAAGTATAATTTATTCATCCTGCCTTGCAACCTATCAGAAAGAATATTAACTTGGTACTGTTTTTTTGTAAAACACTGCTAATTCATATCTGCACCATAGAATGGCTTGACATAATTGGAAGGAACGCTATGTCTGCGAAACTTGCTCTTCACTTCTTGGGTCATCCACAATTGGAATTAGAAAATCATCCCATTGAAATAAACCGTCGCGCGGTTACGGCTTTCATCGCTTTTATTACGCTCAATGGGGAAAGTAAATCCAACCAGATAGTTTCGCGCGAAGTTTTAAGCGCATTATTATGGCCAGATTATGACCAATCCAGGGCTTTTACAAACCTGCGTCACACTTTGTGGGAATTTCAACAAATATTTGGCAGAGGTTGGTTGGTTACCAACCGAGAGACTGTTGCCTGGCATCCTGACATAGATATTTGGGTGGATGTAAATCAGTTTGAAACTAAATTACTTGAAAGCTGCAATCAAAATGATGTATCCCTGCGTATCCCATTGCTGATTAATGCTATTAACCTTTATCGAGACCATTTTCTCGATGGTTTCAACCTGAAAGAATCACCCACCTTTAATGAATGGATTGGATCCAAATCTGAAGTTTTACAAAACAAACTAGTTACCGCAATATCCATGCTTGTAGAAGGGTATTGTTGGATCGACAAGGCAGAGGCAGCTATCCCGTATGCCAGGCGTCTTGTGGCGCTCGATCCACTTAATGAATCTGCGCATCGCCAATTAATACAAATTTACATACAAGCAGGGCAGAGAAACGCGGCATTAAAACAATATAAATCGTGCGAACGTATCATACGTAAAGAATTAGGGGTTGACCCGCAAGTTGAAACGCGCTCGCTTAACAAGCGAATTCGAAAAGGGGAGCTGGTAAACCCTTATCCTGTCTCGCGAGAAAAAAGCGATCCCTTGCAGGCGTCGCAACAAAATGCCTCGATCGACAGGAAAGATGGAACCCCGAAAAATGCTGATCATCAAACTTCAAGTCTTTTTGAACAAAAAATATATAATTTAAAGCCATCACCTGGATCAGAATTTGACGGGTTATTAGTAAAAATTCCTCTGAAGAAACAATATATTTTTACCTATCGTGATATGCTCGAAAATCTCACGATAGCCATCAAGATGTTATCCAATCTCCAGGCATCGCTCGATCGAATTGACCCGGATTCGATTGGCTTACAAGAACACACGATGGTAGAGGCTGGCACATTATCAAACCCTTCGAGCCAGGAGATAGATCCGACTGGACAGAACATTTCCAGATCCAGACATGCAACAATTGCAATTTTGCTAGAAATTAGAGGGGATTTGTTGAAAATACTGGATGCCCAGGAGGAGTCATTCCAAGCTTATGAAAATGCATTCAATTTAGCACAAATGGAAATTCAAAAAACGCGACTTGCTAGCAAATTGTTCGCTATTTCAAACAGCTTACATCTCGCCAGCATTCAAGCAATCGAAAAGTAACTCCGAGTCTAATTACGCAACTTAAATGACGCTATCAGCATGGAAAATAATTCCAGGCACTCTACCATTTCCAGCTTCAAACGCCTATTCAGTCCAAGGAAAGTAGCGCGATCCTGGTAACAGTTAATCCATGGAAGTTGAAAACACCCGAAGCATTCGGAGCAGGAGGGGCACAAGGCGAAAAAGGTTAATATTTCTTAAAATGTTCTTGAATTTCCTTGGTGCTCTTCGTGTCTTTGCGATAAAAAAGTTTTTGCAGTGAGAACTTATCCAAAAATAACCAGGGCCTACCCTCAAAAGATTTTTATCCTCCCCATCCTTCGAAGTAGACACGGGCCCTTGTGATGTTACATCCTGTTCCCTGCCCATATTTCGCCACAGCTATCAACCGCGAACCCTTTTATTGAGTTTCAGGTAAAAAAGGGCTGGTTATTCTTTTCACGTTCCATATCGAATCCAACCACCTTGGGTGAGGTAAAATAAAAACATAATCTACCCTGAGACCCAGCGTTTTCAAAAATGTCGAGATCAGAAGATTTCTCGAAATGAAAAATTTTGTCGGGAATTATCCAACTTCAGGAGAAGTGTGTTTGACAGATCGATTCCAAAATTACCGTGAGTTACAAGGTGCGAACCTGGAAGGGATAGATTACCGCATCGAGACTGCTATCCGCTCACGAAACCACGAGTCAATTGGCCAATCCGCGCTTGAAAGAGCAAAATCAATCATCATCCTGGGGGTTCATGCCGGCGGCATCGAGCCTGGAACATCAGAACTGGCACGCTCGATTGCCGGGGAAGATTTTTCGTTGTATTTATTTGAGGGTATCACTGGCAATAATAAGGTATTGCACATCACCAGCACACATTTTGATGAGCCGCGCTGTACAGAATTGGTAAAAAACCATCACAGTTCGGTATCGTTGCACGGTTTTATTGAATCACCTTCCGATCCGTGTGTCTACGTTGGCGGTAAGGATATTGGTTTAAAACAGCAAATATTGAGTAACCTGATGAATAACGGTTTTTCAACAGAGATAAATACCGGTAAATATGCTGCAACCGCAGCAGGAAATATTTGCAACCGCACGTCTTCAGGCCAGGGCGTCCAAATTGAAATTGCGAAGGGGCTGCGCACTCAATTCTTTGAAGATTATTCAAGCCGTAGAGGCAGAGAAAATACAACCGCGTCATTTGAAAGCTTTGTTAAGGCAATCCGAAATACTCTGCTTAATGACTCATTGGGCCGTCAAGATCATTACCGCTAAAGCTTCTGGCAAAGCTCATTGGTGTGTGTTGCAATACCCCGGTTCTAATTGTGTCAAGGCTCGTTGACTTTGAATACACGATAATTGGATACAAATTTTCGATGTATTTATTGGGTATTGTTTTTGGTGGGGCAGTTTCTAAAGAAAATAATCGCGTCAACAGTTCCGCCTGATTCTCATCCTGCTTATGAACCTGGAGGGCTGGCAGGTCAGCTCAGGTAAACGTCCTGATTAACTCTTCATCCAGTTTATTAACCGAATTTTCTGAATTTTCAATTATTCGCGCGGCTATCAATGATTTCATCTGGCTAAAATAATTATTCACTGAGCGGGCATTCCCAAAACTTGACTGTTTTGTAATGCTCATTATCAACAGGTTTTCTATAGCGGTCTCAGCCAAAGATTCTGAAAGCAAATAACCCTCCCCTTCTGACAAATTCACCAGAATTTTTCGGAGATCATGCCTGTCAAAATCTTGAAACTCCACCGATTGAGCAAACCGGGAACCAAGCCCAGGATTGCTATTGAGAAAATATTTCATTCGGTCCGGGTAACCCGCGACGATCACCACCAAACGATCTCGATTATCTTCCATCATTTTCACAAGCGTGTCAATTGCTTCTTTACCGAAATCGTTTTCAGCGCCGCTGCTGCTAAGCGAATAAGCCTCATCAATAAACAAGACACCATCGAATGCTTCCTTGATTCGGTCGCTTGTCCGAATCGCAGTTTGACCAACATATCCCGCCACCAGATCGGCACGGCTGACTTCAACACAATGACCTTTATTCAGCAGCCCCAGAGATCGATACATCCTTCCAACCAAACGGGCAACAGTCGTTTTTCCGGTTCCTGGATTACCCAGAAACACCAGGTGCTGTATTAAAGGGCCGGGAGAAAAAGCCGGGGAGATATTTTTCCGGATATCTTCATATTTTAGACGGTTCACAAGCTGCTTAAAGTAATTTTTGACCGAGGCTAACCCGGTCAGACCATTCAATTCATCCAGGATTGATTCAATTGAGAATGTTTCTTTTGGAAGATGTGCGTTGTAACTATCCGGTAAATCGACGATTGAAAGCGGGGTATCCAGGGGTTGCGAGGCAGCCTTGATACGCACCGCTCTTCGGCGGTCAAGTGCTTCTGCCAGATTGCGCATCTCGCCAGCATTCCCAAAATGTTCATCCCTCGATTTATGCAGACTAGTGATCACCTGATTAAGCCAAATTTCTGATTCTTGAGACACTGGGATTGAATTTCGGTCCAGGATTTGGTGTAAGATTTGCCATAACTCTGCCGGTGAATAATCTGGAAACATTAAGACATTATCAGCAGGGAAGCGGCGTGATAACCCCGGGTTTGAATCAAGGAATTTTTTCATCCTCGTTGGATAACCAGCCAGGATCACCACCAGTTTTGAACGTTCACTTTCCAGCCTTGGGAGAAGTGTTTCAATTGCCTCCTGCCCATATCCGCCTCGCTCTGGTTCACTCAATGTATACGCCTCGTCAATGAATAAAACCCCATTCAAAGCCGAATTAATCACCCGGTCGGTTTTCTGGGCCGTTGCACCGACAACATCTCCAACCAGATCGCTCCCAGTTGCTTCGATCAGGTGACCTCGTTTCAAGATTCCTATATTGTGCAACAATTCGCCAAATAATCTGGCAACTGTTGTTTTTCCTGTCCCTGGGTTTCCGGTGAAAATCATGTGCATGGTTGGAATCTCAATTTTGGATGAGTTTTTTATAGACAACCAATTTGCAGTCTCCTGAACGCGTTGTTTAACCGCCTGCAAACCAATCAAAGCATTTAAACGCTCTTCAGCGGAAACACTTCCAGAAATGGAGGCGCTGAACCAGGCCTGCTTGCGGGTGGTTTCAATATCCAGTCGCTCGATCGCTCTTAATTTCAGCACCCACTTTCGAATGCCAATGGGTTCTGCGGCCATCCAGGAAATTATCTTCTTGATTTCTCCTGCTTCCACCTTCAGGTTGGATACACTCTGAGCCTGTACGGTCAAACGCTCAATTTCCTCTTCGGTGGGACCATCGATTTTTATTACTGCATGGCGGCTGCCAATCCCTTCTTTTTCAGATATTGCTGCTCTTAATTCGGGGATGGGTAGCTGAGACCCAACCTCCAATAATTGAGCATGGCTATCGGCTGAAAATAAGAACAAACAGCTATTCTGGTTTGTGGAAGGTAACCTCCCCCAACTGCCGATCAATCCCGATAGAATTCTTACATCATCATGGTGAAATAGAAGTGCTTCCGCTTGCATGATCACTATTGCAGTACGGTAATCGGTCAGGTTCATTAAAGTATTTAAGAATCGAATCGTGAACAAATCCCCCATCGCGGCAAGCGGCTTTTCAATTTTGGGCTCATTTGGAGCAGAAAACAGCATTAGGGTATCAAATGGACCATTAGACAGACGTTTCATCTGACCCATCGAACGCATCGATTGACTGGATTTTCCGCGCTGTGCCAGGATGGTAATCTGTTCCGAGCGAGAATCCTTGAAATAGATTGATTGGTGTGGAGAACTGAACACGACTCGATCATAATTGTTGGCTTTTAACTCATCCAACAACACCGTTTCGATCTCTTTTTCTTCATATTTTTCATCAATAAAGGCATCCTCCAGGCCTGGACCATAAAGCACAAACAGCCTCTTCCCCCAATGAGGCTGCATAGCAAGTTTAATTCTCTCGATCATATTGATTTCATCTCCGCTGAATCTGGGGGTTCCGTGTGTTTCCGGGCAGATTGATCCATTCTTCTTCAGGTTTCTTTAATACAGCCGCGTTCCCAGCATAAGAATTAGGACGCGATCGCTTATAGCTTCGGTCAGGTTGACGTGTCTGCGAAGGCGCCTGGTATCCATCCGGAGTTTGCATTAAAACTTGAACGGGCAAACTCTCAACATGGGTAACGCGCAGCTCATGCTTGAGCAGGGTTTGAATTATTTCATTCGAACGCCCTATTAATTCATGTTCTGATTTTTGGTCAACATCACTGGACTGAACGACCAGGTCGCTGCGATTTTGCTGGTTATCGACCGGGTTGACCCAAATCGTCACCTCGCTGCCCTCAATGTTTTTAACTCGCAGAAAATAGGTACCGCGCCGGTCATCCGAGACATAACCGTATTCATTTTCCACAAATCCTTGTGTTGTTAGAGCCTCCAGGGCAATATCTGCGATATTTATCCGGAGTTGAGAATTGATGGCAGCCAGCCGGGCTTGATAAATAATGTTATCGAATTCTCTTCGATAGACAGGCAGTGTTTCCTTCAAAATAAATTCGAGATCCTGGCTGCTTACGGTTGCTAGATTGGATTTGACACACAGAATGGTATTTTTTAATCGAAGCACCAGGTCATTGTATTGGTTGTTGGACCAGAAATTTAATTGCAGGGGGATTGGCAGTTCTCTGCCCTGCATATCCAGAGCCGGACAATTAGAATTATTTTTCATCAGATCGTATAGATCATTGGCAGCTTGGAATGTAATCTGACAGATGGTCTGCCATTCCAAAGTTTTCTGCTCAAGCTGAAGATGCAGTTCAGACAGGCGCAGCTTGACTTGTTGAGCGCCTCCCAGCGCAGCCTCAGGCATGCCCATGGAAAGGTTCGCCGCCACCTGATGGAGTAGTTGGTGTATTTTATTCAATTCACCCGGGAAAAATCGATTATGATCATACTGAATGGAAATAAATTCAGCCAATTCACCACAATCCTTCAACCAACTTATGGCTATCTCACTTTTTTTCTCTTGCTGACAAGCGAGGTCGGTAACGATCGATTCAACCTGATACGCAACCTGCTCCATGAATTTATCGCGCTGAAGCCCATCCCTTATATTTTGTTCCTGGAAATTCAGGACGATGGTCTCGATCCGGTTGGAGTTTTCCCATAAATCATCCAAATGTTCTGTCATCTCCCGAAAATTGGCAATTTTCTCTTCTAATATTGCCCGTTCCGCCTCGATTTCAAAATTGGAGATTTCATTTCCAAGAGCTGCGACCAATTTTTCATAATCATTTTGACGATTCAGCATGTCAGATAAGTTTTTTTCGAGAACCAAAATCTGACCTTGATGATCAACCTCCTTGACAGGTTTGCTGATCTTAAATCGTTTCTCGATATCAGCATTGTGTAGTTTACGGTATTCTTCCTCGCTTATCGTGACCATTGCGCGTTTAAATCCGCTCATAGCCGCTCCTCAAGCTGCCCAATTTGGGGAAAATGAAAAAAATGACCACCAATTTACTAAATTTGGTGAAAATTGTTTGGATTAATGGGAAGTGATTATTGGCCCCTGGATATTCCCTCCATACTCTTCGCAAACAATGTTTTTGGAATAAAGCTTTCCAATGAGATCGGTGGAATTCCCACCATCATGATTTGTCCAGAGCCAATGGTTATATCAACTCGCCTGGGGTATTTCTCCAAATGAAGATGTTTCAACTTCTCGGTTAAATGGATGATCCGCTGGTTGCTGCTGCCTCTTAAACCGGTGTTGTCATTGAGTGAGTGAATATACGGACCGTCAATCAAGACATCAATTTGTCTTAACAGATCACTAACACCCTCACTCGGTGGGTGTTTCATCAACTGCTCCAGGCGATAACCCGTAAAACAAATAATATCCAACTGCCGGCGTTCTCTGGCAATTCTGGCTAAATTAGCCAGGGCCAGAGCCTGCCACATAGGTTCACCACCAGAAAAGGTAAGCCCAGTAACGCTTGGGTATGCAAGCAGTTCATCCACGAGATCAAGAGGTGAAACGAGGCGAGCAGTTTCAAATGGAAGCCATTCCGGCGCAACACAGCCCGGACATCGATGCGGGCATCCCTGAACCCATAAAACCGCTCGATCACCCGGACCAAGGTTGTTGGTACACGCCGTTAAATGGGCAACATTAAGGTTATTCTTGTCGATCTGGGCATTCATGATTTTTTCCGTTTGGCTAGGGTAATGTAAGTTGATATAAAAAAGTCATCGCTCAATTATTAGCAGCGAGGACTCCTATTATAGCACATTTGTTCTAAGTCAAGGGTTATTTCTTATTTCGTGGAGATGATCATCTCCCCTCACCTTCGCCGATTTTTATCAAACCTTGTTATCACAAGGAATAGCACCTGCCGGATTCATCCCCACAAACCTCAGCGATGCCAGCAACGCGGCAAAAGAAACTGTTCGTCTTTTAACTGCTGAATACAATTTTCTCAATACCGCACGAAATGCTTTTTAATAACATCGTTACAAGTGCGGTTTCAAAGCGTTTACCCACACAGAAAAACCATTTTGATGTGGCTTTCCGTGCATATGCGTTAGCCCAGAAGATATTTGCTTTTTCCGCTCTCGTCGGCGCTCGTCCGCGTCCCGAAAGAATCGGGAAAAGCAAATTATGCGCTGCTTCCAATTTCCATCAAACAAATTTCAAAAAGAACGAATTAAACCTACCATCTTTCCAAGGATCTGAATATCTGCCTGGTTTTCCACCCGGGTTTGATGTTTATGACTGGCAGGTCTTAACTTTACGACTCCTGGTCTGCCCGGATATATCTTTTTTAAGGTTACACCATTTTCATTATTGAGCCAAACGGCAACAATATCGCCTTCTTTCCATTGATCCCCCTTCTGCAAAATGACAGTATCTCCGTCCAAAATATGGGCACCCTCCATCGAATCTCCCTGAACCGTCAGCGCATAGATATCTTGCATGTTTTTACCCTTCACCATGTTGGGCGGCATTTCCACACTGCTGGTCATGTCTTCGTCCATAATGACCGCCGGATTTAAATTATTCGCCGCAATCACCCCTTTTAATGGGATTGAAAAACCGGTTCTGTGGCTCTCTTCAAACCCAGGTATCGAAATTCCACGCGCCATTCCAGCCTTGCGTTTTATC